>DASXXX010000332.1:0-13534 GCA_036502765.1 Acidimicrobiia bacterium
CATCTGCAACCGCCCGATCATCGAGGTCTGCCCGGTCGAGTGGGCGACGATGCCGGACCGCAGCGTGCTCCAGTGGGACAAGGACGACTGCGCCGCGGCCGGACTCGTGAAGTTCGACCTGCTCGGCCTGGGCATGCTCACGATGCTGCACCTCGCGATCGACCTCATTCGCGAGAGCGAGGGCATCGAGATCGACCTCGCGACGATCCCGCAGGACGACCGTGTGTACGACCTGCTGTGCGCGGCCGACACCGTGGGCGTGTTCCAGGTGGAGAGCCGGGCGCAGATGGCCACGCTCCCGCGACTGCGACCGGAGAAGTTCTACGACCTGGTGGTCGAGGTCGCGCTCATCCGCCCCGGTCCCATCCAGGGCGGGTCGGTGCACCCCTATCTCCGTCGGCGCAACGGGCAGGAGGAGATCACCTACCCGCACCCGCTGCTCGAGCAGTGCCTGGAGAAGACGCTCGGTGTGCCGCTGTTCCAGGAGCAGCTCATGCAGATGGCGATCGACGTCGCCGGCTTCACGCCGGGGGAGTCCGACCGGCTGCGTCAGGCGATGGGATCGAAGCGCTCGCGTGCCCGCATGGCCGCCATGCGCGACCGCCTGCTCGTCGGCATGGCGGCGCGGGGCATCACCGGCGAGGTGGCCGACGACATCGTGCACAAGATCGAGGGCTTCGCCGACTTCGGCTTCCCCGAGAGCCACTCGGTGAGCTTCGCCTACCTCGTGTACGCGAGCTCGTGGATCAAGCTGCACTACCCGGCCGAGTTCGCGTGCGCGCTGCTCAACGCGCAACCCATGGGCTTCTACTCACCGCACACCATCGTGCGCGATGCCACCCGTCACGGGGTGGAGGTGCTGGGTCCGTGCGTGGAGGCGTCGCGCAAGGACTGCACGCTCGAGTTGCGCACCGAGGCTGCAGGTCCGGTCGGCCGTCCCGGTCCGGGCTGGCACGCCGACCCGTCGATCCACGCCATGCGGGTGGGGCTCCGCTACGTGCGTGGGTTGAGCGACGCGCTGCTCGACCGCATCGACGACGCGCGCGTCGAGCAACCGTTCACCGACCTCGCCGACTTCACCCGCCGCACGAGTGCACCCACCGACGCGCTCGAAGCCCTCGCCACCGCGGGCGCCTTCGCGTGCTTCGACCACGACCGGCGCTCCGCGCTCTGGGCGGCGGGCGCGTTGCGCGACGCTCGTCCCGACAAGCTCCCGGGGGTGGTCACCGGGGCCGAGGCGCCCACGTTGCCGGGGATGCACGAGTTCGAGGAGATCGCGGCCGACCTCTGGGCCACCGGGCTGTCGGCCGCGCGGCACCCGACCGAGCTCGTGCGTGACACGTTGGCGGCGCGCGGGATCGTCACCGCCGCGCAGCTGCGCGAGCTGCCCGACCGCACCGTCGTCGACGTCGCGGGTGTGGTCACGCACCGCCAGCAGCCGTCGACGGCGAAGGGCGTGATCTTCCTCAACCTCGAGGACGAGACCGGCCTGATCAACGTGATCTGCACTCCCGACGTGTGGAAGCGCTACCGCGCCGTCGCCCGCACCGCACCCGCGCTCGAGATCCGCGGCCTGCTCGAGAAGTACCAGGGCGTCGTCAACGTGCTCGCTCGTCGCATCGTCACGCTGCCGCTCGGCCTCACCGACCTGCTCAAGTCACGCGATTTCCACTGAGGCTCCGCGCGAGCTCAGCCGCCGACGACGCACGTGTAGCTCGCGTACACCGAACGGCGGAACTGCGCGTCGACGATCCGAAATCCGGCCGACTCGATCAGTGAATCGAGGACCGTCCGGTAGGTGCTGTGCTCCGACTGGAGGTGCTCGACGAGATCGTCCGCCGTGTACCCGACGGCGGGATCGTCGGACGCACCCGCGAGCCATTCGCCGATGCGGGCGGGCGCGGATGCCGGTTCGAAGTCGTAGACGATGTCGCGGACCAGCAGCACCCCGTTCGGGGCCAGGAGGCCCGCGATCCGTTGCAGTGCGACGCCCTTCCAGAAGTCGGGGAGGTGGTGCAGCACGTTGCGGCAGTAGACGGCCGCCGGCGCGTTGCCGAGGTGCGAGTAGCTCAGGAGCCCGGCCTCGACGACGGTGACGTTGTCGGCCCCCGAATCCTCGACGCGTCGGCGCAGCACCTCGACCATCACCGGAGAGATGTCGACCGCGACGACGTTGCCGACCGACGCCGCCGCCGCGACCGCGAACGTCCCCGTGCCCGCACCCAGATCGACGATCGTCGCGGCGCTCCCGATGCCGAGCTCGCCGAGCAGCGCGACGTCAGCGCTCGGGTCGAACTGCTGCTTGCGGTCGTAGCCGGCGACGAACTCGGCGTTGAGGTGCTCCGGTCCCGCCATCTCGAGCTCGTCCGGATACCACCGTTCCATCGTGTGATCCTCGCGCAGACGTGTGGACGGATCGCGTGACTTTGTGGGGCGCGCAGGTCGGCGGTCAGCATCCCGAAAGGCGGGTAACCTTGTGCGTCGGCCAGGAGCGGTGGAAATGAACGAGCCTCCGAGTACCCATGTTGCAGTCGTGGCGAGCCGTCTTTGCGCGCTTCCGCGCGCTGTTGCGCTCGGACGCCGCCGGGGTCCGAGCGGGCTTCTACGCGCTTCTTCTCAGCTCGGGCGGTGACCTGATTGCCGGGCTGACACTCGGCTCGATCACCGGCACGCTCGAAAGTCTTCCCGGCCTCCTCGTTCTCGTCCCTGCCGCCATCGGCATGCGCGGCAACGTCTTCGGCGCCCTCGGCAGCCGCCTGGGCACCGCGGTGCACACCGGAACCTTCCGCATGTCGGCCCGGCGCAACACGCTCGTCGGTCAGAACCTGGCGGCATCGTTGTCGATGTCGTTGTCGGTGTCGTTCGTGTTGGCGTTGCTGGCCAAGGCGATCTGCGTCGCGTTCGGGATCGAGAACACGATCTCGGTCGCCGACTTCGTCGTGATCTCTGTGATCGGCGGCTTCCTGTCGTCGTTGGTCGTGATGGGCATCACGGTCTTCGTGGCCCAGGTCGGGGTCCGCCGCAACTGGGACCTCGACAACGTGACCGCGCCGATCGTGACCGCGGCCGGCGACATGGTCACGCTGCCGGCGCTGTTCGTCGCCACCTACCTGGTCGGCATCCCCTGGCTCACGGTGATCATCGCCACGCTGTGCGCCATCGTCGCGGTCATCGCACTCGTCGCCAGTCTCCGCTCGCGCCTGCCGATCCTCCGTCGCATCGCCCGGGAGTCGCTGCCGGTGCTCGTGCTCGCGGGCACCATCGACGTCATCGCCGGCATCACGATCGAGAAGCGCTTCGAGTCGTTCCTCGTGTACCCGGCGCTGCTGGTGCTCGTGCCACCGTTCCTCGAGGACTCCGGCGCGCTCGGGAGCATCCTGAGCGCACGCGTGTCGACCAAGCTCCACCTCGGCACGCTCGTGCCGGGACGGGGCAGCCTGCGCTCGATCGGCGAGGACTTCCTCCTCGTCTACATGTACGCGGTCCCGGTGTTCTTCTTGCTCGGCGTGTCGTCCGACATCGCCGCGCTGGTCGTGGGGCTGAAGTCGCCGGGTAGCCTCGAGATGATCGCGGTGTCGATGATCGCGGGGCTGATCGCGACCACGTTCGCGGTGCTCGTGGGCTTCTACGGCGCGGTCGCCGCGCACCGTCTCGGGCTCGATCCCGACAACCACGGCATCCCCATCGTCACGTCGAGCCTCGACCTGCTCGGCGCGGTCGCGCTGATCCTGGTGATCGTCACGCTCGGCCTGACGTAGCCGCGCGCAGAAAAAGAGCCACGGAAAGCGCCGAGCTGACCGCGCGGAGCGGTCCTGTGTCGCTACCCTCCCGCACGGAGGGAGAATTGGTCGAGCGGGGACAGATCGGGATGTCGCGCCCATGAGCCGCCGGAGACGCCGCGCGGCCGCGGTGGTCGCCGTGGTCGTGATGCTCGGTGTCGCGTGGGTGGTCCGCGGCGCGCTCGACGGCCCAGGGCCCAAACCGCCACCCGGACGACCGACCCTCGCGTGCGCGTCGGAGCTCCACGACGTGTGTGTCGCGATCGCGGCGGACGGCGACGTCGTGGTGGTCGAGGAGCCCGCGAACACGACCGCGGCGCGCCTCGGCGCGATGGCCGATGACAAGCGCGACACCGAGTCGGTCGACGGCTGGCTCACGATCGACCCACAGCCAGGGATCGTCGACGACGCGCACGTCCGGCAGCAGCGCGACCCGGTGTTCGGAACGCCGGAACGGCTCGCGCGCTCGCCGCTGGTGTTCGTGATCTGGAAGGACCGGCTGCAGGTGCTCGCCGGCGACCAGGCCTGCGGATCGCGAGCCCGGATCGACTGGCGGTGTCTCGGCGATCTGGCGGAGACACCGTGGTCGGCGATCGGCGGACCGGGCGACTGGGGAAGCGTGGCCGTCGGCCACGCGGATCCTGCGGGCGACACCGTCGGAGTGCTCGCGCTCGGGCAGGAGGCGACGAGCAAGCTCGGCCGCGTCGACCTGGCGCGGAGCGACATCGAGGACGATGAGTTCTACGACTGGTTCGCCGACGTGGAGCGGCGCGTGCGCCCGGCCGGAGCGGGAGGCCCGCTCGCGTTGATGCTCACGAGGGGTCCGAGCGAATTCGGCGTCGCGCAGGTGACCGAGGCCGAAGCGTGCACCGACCTGCGAGGCTCGTCCCGTCGCAGCGCGCTCGACGTGGTCGTGCCCGAACCGGTCACGACGGCCGACGTGGTGTTCGCGCCGCGGCGCGGGGGGAAGGACATCGACGCTCTGCGCGACGCGGTCACCGGAGCCACGGCCCGCCACGCGCTCCGCAGCGCCGGGTGGCGGCTCGGCAACGCGCGTGAACGCGACCAGGTGTGCCGCGAGGCAGGTTCGCTCGCGCTCGGCGCGTCATCGAAGACACCTCCACCCGGAGTCTTGGTGACGCTGCTGGGCGAACGCGGCCAGTGATCGCCGGAGCGCAAGGTGAATGTGTGCTCGACACCATGTCGAGCGTGCAGGACGACGTGCGACCCTCGACTGGTGGACACCGGTGCGAGGCAAAGGAGAACGGACCTTTCCGATGAAGCGCATCCTGGGAATTGCCCTGGCGATCCTGACTGCGTCGGCTGCGCTGGTGGTCGCGCCGACGCCGGTCCATGCCGACGACTGCGTCGCGGTGCCGATGGACGTGCAGCTCAACCAGTTTCCGCTCATGCCTGACCTGGCGAAGCGGTTCAACGGGTCGGACGACGCGCAGGTCGGCGGCCGCTGCATCCGGGTCTCGGTGAGCGCGAAGTCGTCGGGGGCGGCGGCGACGCTGTTGGAGCACGGGTGGCCCCATCCGGCCGAGAACGGTCCGAAGCCGGTGGTGTGGTCGCCCGCAGCCACCGCGTGGAAGTCGGTCCTCAACCAGCGCCTGGCCGACAAGGGCCAGCCGCAGATGGCTCCGGATGGGACGCCGGTGATGGTGAGCCCACTCGTGATCGCCATGCCTCAGACGATGGCGAAGGCACTGGGCTGGCCCGACACGCCGATCGGGTACTCCGACATCCTGCGCCTCGCGACCGATCCCAACGGATGGGGCGGATACGGCCATCCGGAGTGGGGCCAGTTCCGGCTCGGCAAGACCAACCCGAACTTCTCGACCAGCGGTCTGTCGTCGCTCGTGGCGCAGTACTACGCGTTCGCCGGCAAGCAGGATGGTCTCTCGCTGGAGGACATCGAGAACACCGACGTCGACCAGAAGGCGCGTGACGTCGAGTCGGCCGTGGTGCACTACGGCGATACGACACTGACGTTCCTGAACCACCTCTACGAGGCGGACGCTCGCGGCGCACCGCTGACCTACGCGTCGGCGGTCGCAGTGGAAGAGCAGTCGGTCGTCAACTACAACAACGGCAATCCCGACGGGAAGCTCGATCCGGGCGAGAAACCCGAGCCGCCGCACGAGAAGCTGGTGGCGATCTACCCGAAGGAAGGCACGCTCTTCTCCGACAACCCGTACATCGTGCTCGACGCGAAGTGGGTGAGCGCCGACCAGAAGCAGGCGGCAGCGAAGTTCGGTGAGTACGTCCAGCGCCCGGCCAACCAGCGGCTCGCCCTGCGGTACGGGTTCCGGCCCGGCAACTCGTCGGTCGCGCTCGGCGCGCCCATCGACGTCAAGCATGGTCTCGACCCTGCGCAGCCCCAGGCGACGACACTCGGCCAACCCGATCCCGCCGTCCTCAAGGCCCTGATCGACCGGTGGAACACCGTGCGCAAGGGTGCGCGCGTCCTCATGGTGATCGACGAGTCGGGTTCGATGATCAGCCCGGCCACCCGGAGGGCCACGAAGCTCGACCTCGCAAAGGACGGCGCATCGGACTCGCTGGGGCAGTTCCGTCCCGACGACGAGGTCGGGATCTGGGCGTTCTCCACCAAGATCGGTCCGGACGCCCACCCCGACTACATCGAGGTGTCACGCATCACCCCGCGGGGCGACGACATCACCCGTCTCCGTGAGCTGATCGCGGCCCTGCAGCCCACGAACGGCACGCCGCTCTACGACATCGGGCGCGAGGCGTACGACGCGGTCGACGCCGAGTACGACGACTCCCGGATCAACGCGGTGGTGCTGCTCTCCGATGGTCACGACCAGGGGAGCAAGTCGTCGCTCTCGGACCTGCGCGACTACCTGCAGCAGAAGAGCGAGTCGGTGACGGCGCCCCCGGTGCGGATCTTCACCATTGCCTACGGCGCGGACGCCGACGTGAACGCCATGCAGCAGATCGCCAAGGCGACCAACGGCGCGTACTACGACGCCACCGACCCGTCGACGATCGTCGACGTGCTGAACGCAGTGATCAGCAACTTCTGAGGAGAGGAGAGGGAACCATGATGTGGAAAGCAGCCCGGACGTGGTGGAAGTACCTGGGAGCGAAGGCGCACCTGCGGCTCGAGGAGACCGCCGACCCGAAGGTGCAGCTGGAGCAGGCGATCACCGAAGCGCGTGATCAGCACCGCAAGCTCACCGAGCAGGCGGCCAACGTGATCGCGAACCAGAAGCAGGCCGAGCGGCGCCTCGACCGGGTGCTCACGGAGTACGAGAGCACGAAGAGCTCGGCCCGACAGGCACTCGTGCTGGTCGACCGGGAGTGGCGTGCCGGCCAGGTGGAACAGGCGGGGCGTTTCGAGCAGGCGGCGACGTCGTTCGCCGGCCGACTCATCGGACTCGAGCGCCAGGTCGACGACCTGCGCAAGCTCGTGCTCGACACCACGCAAGCCGCGGAGCAGGCCAAGCTCGCGGTGCGCCAGAACGCGACCGCGTTGCAGCAGAAGCTGGAACAGCGCGAGCAGCTCCTGTCGACCTTGGACCAGGCCAAGATGCACGAGCAGATGCACGCGGCGATGGCGCAGCTCGAGGCGTCGGTCGGTGACGATGTGCCGACCTTCGCGCAGGTGCAGCAGAAGATCGACGCCCGCTTGGCCCGCGCTCAGGGCATGGCCGAGCTCGCGGGGTCGAGCATCGACGTGCAGATGCTGGAGGTGCAGCGTGCCCAGGCCGATGCCGAGGCGCAGGCGCGGCTGCAGGAGCTCGCCGACGAGCTCGGTCTCGCGTCGGTACGACCGGCGTTGGTGCCCGCGCCGGTCGGCCACGCACTCGCGGTGCGCGACGTGGGGTAGCGCGCGACACAGCTCGGCCTTGCCTCCACGCGAGGGAAGTCCACCGTGGAGACGATCGCTCCGGGACCTGTCCCGGAGCATCGTCAATTCATGACGACTTCACCGGTTCCCATTCCGTCACCGGACCTCCCGCCCGCACAGAACCTCCCGCGCGCACCGAACCTCCCGCCGCCACCTCGCCGCGAGCTCCCGCGCCGCTTCCGGGGATGGGCTCGGGTCACCCAAGGGGCGCTGATCGTCTGCATCGCGTTCGCGGTGGTCGAGATCGGCCAGGTCTTCGCCCAGCGCGAGCTCATGACGCGCGTGCGGGACGACGCGTCCAGCGCACGCTTCTCCGATGTCGTCGAGAGCAACGATCGTGCGTCTGCGATGCGGGGCTTCTGGTTCCTGCTCATCGTGGTGACGGCTGTGGTCTGGCTCGTGTGGTGGATGAAGGCGTACCGGGCAGCCTCGGAAGGCCGCGGTGACCTTCGCTACGGAGCCCGCTGGACGATCTGGTGCTGGATCGTCCCCATCGCGTCCCTCTTCATCCCGAAGCGCGTCGCCGACGATCTCTGGACCGCCGCCCGCGTGCCGGGCCACCCGCGCGATGCAGGTGTCGTACGTTCGAAGCTCGTTCTCGGCTGGTGGCTGGCGTTCGTCGTCGCCGGCTTCTGCACGCTCGCCGTCAGTGGTCCGGACAAGACGGTGGACGACGTCCTGGCCGAGAACGCGGTGCGGGTGTTCCAGCTGGTGCTCTACATGGTCGCGGCGTTCCTCGCGCTCCGGGTGGTGGCGCAGATCACGGCGGGATTCGCGTCGCAGGTCGGGGTGGAACCACGGACCGGGTGGTCGAGCCGGACTCGTCTCGCGGTCGTCGCCGGCGTCGTCGTCGTCGCGGTCGCGACGGCGGCCGGGAGCGAAGCCCTGTTCGCGAGCGATGCGCAGACGACGACCGGCGTCGCCGTGGGACACGGGATCCTCCGCTACACGCCGGGTGGCGCGCACTACTCGGTGTCGGTGCCGGACACGTGGGTGGCGATGGGATCGGACGACCTCCCCGACGGCGTGACGTTCGCGGCCACCACGATCGACGGGAACACGGCGATCTCCGTCGTGGAGGGCCCCGCGGGCGCCGCCCTCGATCCGGAGCAGATGCGCTCGAGCCTCGCCGATCAGTTCGACCTGTCCAGCGAGGTGGAGGAGACCGCGTTGTCGCTGCCGGCGGGCGACGCCACGCGGTACTCCTTCCAGACGTTCGCCGACGGAACGCTCATGGACGGTCGTGTCTACGTCTTCCACGGCGTTGCGTACGACCACGCGATCCTGTTCCTCCGTCCGAGTGCGCTGTTCACGGGGAGCAGCACGATCGACCGGATCGCGCGGTCGTTGCGCATCGAGTCTGGTCAGCGATCCTGACGGCCGTCGGCGGCCTCGTCGAGCGCGGTAGCGAGTGTCTGCAACTCCTGGACCACTTCGTCGACCGCGCTTCCGACCGCGGTGACGGTCCCGAGGCTGCCCGACTTGTGCACCAGCTCGAGTGCGCTGATCACGATCTCGTCGAGACGGGCGTCGAGCATCTGGAGTTGCTCGCGCGCTTCGTCGAGGAGGTCGCTCATGCGTTGACCCGATTCCACGCGCGCCGTGAGGGACGCCACGGTGCGTTCCTTCGTCGGTGACGGAGCTGCCTCACGGTCGGACTCGGCCCCCGCGAGTCGTACTCGCGCGCGGTCGAGGTCGAGGTCGCGGAGCGCCTGCTGCAACGCATCGCCGCGCTTCGCCACCGTCCAGCACTCCCAGACACCGGCGTCGACCGAGCGACCGATCTCGCTGAGGCGGTCACGGAGCGGGCCATCCGACGCACGCCGCCATGCCCCCGCGTAGCGCTCCTGTGCGCGCTGCGCGTCGCGCACGAACGTGCCCCATTCCTTGGCGAGGATCTCGGGGCGGATCGGTTCGGGACGCTGACGCCGGCGCGCGACGAGCGTGCAGATCCCCCAGGTGACTGCGCCGGCGCCCACCACGATCGGCAACGCGAGGCCGACGCCGACCGTGACCGCGGCGACGCCACCGGTCACGACCAGCGTGGTCGGCGCGAACGCGGTGTCGGCCACGGACGCGACCGTGGGTCGGGAGCTCTGGACCGGGACTGCGGGCATCGGCGCGGGACCGAGCGCGAGGGCGAGTCCCGCCGCGACCTCGGCCGCGATCTCGGGTCGCGCGATGGGAGAGGTGGCGAGGCTCGGTCGCAACGCGTCCACGACGCGTGGGTCGAGGTCGATGGGAGGGGCAGCGCCCTCCTGCGGGGGCTCGCCCGTGAGGAGCGTCCACGCAGTGGCGCCCATGCCGTAGATGTCGGCCTCGGGGGTGGCGGCGTTCCCTGCCGACACCTCGGGGGCGCAGAACCCGCGACTGCCCCGACCGGTGCGCCCACCCACGAGCCCGAAGTCGACGAGCACGATCCGGCCCGTCGTCGTGAGCACGACGTTGGCCGGTTTGACGTCGCCGTGCACGACGGGAGGATCGGAGCCCTGCAGGTGGTCGAGCGCGCTCGCGAGCTGGTCGACGTACCCGACGACCCGATCGAGCGGGAGTCCGGGGGCACCCTCGTGGTCGAGCACGTGCTGCAGGTTGGTGCCGTCGATCCAGTCCATGACGATCACGTAGCGGTCGTCGAGGAAGAAGTCGTTGCGAACCACCGGGAGGTTCGGATGCACCGGGAGGCGCAGCAGCACGTCGACCTCGCTCACGAGGTCGTCACGGTTGGTCTCGGGTCCAACGGCGTAGATCTTCAGCGCGAAGAACCGATCCTTGCTGTTGCGATCCCGCGCCCGTACGACGGTGGCCTGGCTACCACGCCCGACCTCCTCGAGGATCTCGTAGCGCTCGGAGAGCTCCTCGTCGAAGCTCACCGACCTTCGTCGTCCTCGGCGTCGTCGTCGTGGTCCCCGGAGTCCTCGATGTCCCTGAGCGTCACCGCGCCGCGCCGAACCGCCTCGTTGGCGAGGGCGACCATCCGGTTGCTGGTGTCGCGTGGGATGTCGAACTTGTCGTAGAGGGTGTCGAGGTTCATGCGGATCGCGGCCTTGCTCTTGAACAGTTGCTTCGCCATCTCGCTCACCGGAGTGGGCGGCGTGAACGGATCACCCGACAGGAGCGGACGGCACAGCGCGATCAAGGCCTCGTGCTGGCGCTCGGTGAGCCTCGGCGCCGGTGCGATGACGTCGGTGGTGGGGTCGTGGCGGGCCTGCTGGGCGAAGTAGACGACCCGTGTCTTGCCGAACACGAGCTCGTCACGGTCGCGCAGCGAACGCTCGCCGACGATGCGTTCCTTGTTGACCACGGTGCCGTTGCGGGCATTGAGGTCGCGCACGTACCAGCGCGTCCCGATCCGCTCGATCATCGCGTGGGCCGCCGAGACGGTGCTGTCGTCGGTGAGCACGATGTCGGCGTCGTCGGCCTTGCCGATGACGTAGCGCTCGCCGACCAGTTCGACGATGCGGCGACCGCCGACCTGCGCCCAGATCTCCAATCCGGCCATGGCCCCTCCTCGATGACTGACGAGAGTGTCGCGCATCGCGGCGGACGAAACGGACGAACTTGTCCACACGACAGTTCGACCTTGCGCCGCGCGCAGCGCAGTCGACGTGTGACGGCATGGTTTCGGCGTGGGCGGTTCGCGACGCTGCTGATGACCCCAGGAGGTGTCCCATGCCCGCACAACTGCGACCCAACCGACTCCGCCTCGTGCTCTTCCCCGTCCGGGTGGTCACCGAGTACCAGCGCATGGTGGTGTTCCGGCTCGGGCGTATGTCCGGCGTACGGGGGCCCGGCCTCGTCTGGCTCGTGCCCTTCTTCGACCGGGTGATGAGCATGGACATGCGCGAGTCGTTCCTGGAGATCCCGCACCAGACGTCGATCACCAAGGACAACGCGTCGATCTCCATCGACTTCATCACGTTCTTCAAGGTGGTTGATCCGGAGGCCAGCGTGGTGCAGGTCGCCAACTTCGCCGAGTCGGCCCACAACATCGCCGCAACCACCCTGCGGTCGGTGGTCGGCGACATCACCCTCGACGACGTGCTCGCCCAGCGCGACGACATCAACGAGGTGCTGCGCGACAAGCTCGACGAGGTGACCGAGCGCTGGGGTGTGAAGGTCACCAACGTGGAGATCCGCGAGATCGTGCCACCGCCCGCGGTGCAGGAAGCGATGACACGGCAGATGTCGGCCGAGCGCACCCGGCGGGCGGTCGTCACGGAGGCCGAGGGTGCTCGCGAAGCGGCCATCCTGCGGGCCGAGGGCGAGAAGCAGGCGATGATCCTCGAGGCGCAAGGTGAGCGTGAGGCGGAGATCCTGCGAGCGGAAGCCGAACAGCGCGCCGCAGTGCTGCGCTACCAGGGGATGGCGACGGGTCTGGAGTCACTCACCGAGACCGCGCGCACCCTCGACCCGAACACCATGACGCTGCAGTACCTCGACGCGCTCAAGGCGGTGGGGAAGTCGCGCAGCACGAAGATCGTGGTGCCGGTCGAGCTCACCGGGTTGGTGCAGCAATTCGGCCAGTTGATGGCCGGCGCCATCGCTCCGGGTGAGGGTGCTCCGGGTCAGGGCGCTCCGGGTCAGGTGAGGTTGGACGCGAAGAACTCGAGCATGCGCGACCACGCGTCGGCGGCCGACTCGGGGTCGTAGCTCTCGGAGCCGTCGCGCATGAAACCGTGGTCGGCGCCGGGGTACACCACGACGTCGCCGCCCCGTGCGTTGGGCGGATGGTGCGCCTGCACCAGCTCGATGTCGGCCATCGGGATGTACGGGTCGTTGCCGCCGAAGAACATGAGCGTCGGGCACGCGGGCTCGCCGAGCTCGCGGGCGATGCCACCGCCGTAGAACGGCACCGCGGCCGACACGCCGAGATCCGCCGCCCACATGGCCGCGCGATAGGTGAACCAGCCACCCATGCAGAAGCCGGTGACCCCGATCGAGGTGGCACCGTCGCCGCGCAGCTGGTCGGCCGCGGCGGTGAAGTCACCCTTCAGGTTGGCGGGCGTGATCGAACCGATCACGGCGCCGAAGTCCGACGGGTCGACGTCGTGGGACCGGGCGAAGAAGTCGGGGGCGATCACGCGGTAGCCCTCGTCGGCAAGGCGCTCGGAGAAGCGCAACAGCTGGGCGGACATGCCGTTGCCCTCGTGCACGACGATGATCCCGGGGCCACGTCGGTCGGAATCCGTGGCGGGCGCGACGGTGAAGGCGGGGAGGGTGAGCGAGAGATTGGTCATGTCGCGACTCTCGCGCGCATCTGGTCCGCCCAGCCATGTGAACGGCGGGCCGGTCGACGCGGTTATCCTCGGAATCCACCTGTGGGACAAGACGAACAACCCCGGAACCTCAAGGCCATGCTCTCGGAGGCCAAGGACACGTCCGAGCTCATGGTCGACCTGGCGTATGCCGCCCTGTTCTTCGGTGACTCGGGCATGGCCGAAGAGGTGCACGAGCTCGAGGAGCTCCTCTCCGATCTCGCCCACGCGATGCGCGAGGTCTGTGTGCTCGCGGCGCGCTCGCCGCGCGACGCCGAGGAGATGTCGAGCGTGCTGCACGTGCTCTCGGCCATCGAGCGCATGGGCAACGCCGCCGTCGACATCGCCCGCATCGTCACCCACCGGCTCGGCATTCCCGCCGCGCTGGTCGCCGACCTCGCCGCCGCCGAAGAGGTGTCGCACCGCGTGCGCGTACGTCCCGACGCGCTGCTCGCGCACCGTTCGCTCGCTGCCGTGCAGCTGCCTGTCGAGGTGGGCATGCGCGTCGTCGCCATCCGCCGCGGCAAGGACTGGGTGATCGACCCCGACGGCGACGAAGTGATGTTGCCCGAAGACGTGCTCATCCTGCGCGGTGCACCCGGGGGCATCCCCGAGCTGCG
>DASXXX010000333.1:0-24964 GCA_036502765.1 Acidimicrobiia bacterium
CACCACGGTCGAGCTCGACGAGCCGTCGAAGGCGAAGTCGGTGCTGCGCGTGATCGACGCGCTCGAGGAGCACGACGACGTGCAGAACGTCTACGCCAACTTCGACATCCCCGAGTCGGTGCTCGAGTCCGTCTACGCGTAGCCCGAGGACGCTCCGGGCGATCATCACCCCCAGTGACGTCGAGCCGCCCTGCCCGGGCCGTCCACTGCTGGACGCAACGATCGCTCGACGGCCTCGGCGGCTGGGATCCCGACCGCCATCCGGCCCGGTTCGCCGACGCGTTCGGACATCTCATCCTCGAGCTGTACGTGCGTCTGCGCCGGCGCGGCCGCGACCTCACGATCGGGCCCGAGGCTCCGGACGGCACCGAGGTCCTGGTGGTGTTGCTCGAGGAGATCGTGTCCTACGACGGCCGCTTGCAACCGGACGCGGCGGGCGCGCTCGCGGGGGCGGCGCGGCGCGTCCCCTCGATCGTCGTCGTCCGGGGCGACCTGCCCCTCGCGGTGTCGGCGCCGTCGTTCCTCACCACCGAGGTGATGCCGAACCGCGCGTCGATCGTCGACACCGCCCGCCAGCGCTGGGTGCCCGTGCTCGCGCAACGCGGACTGCGGCCGCGTCTCCGCCGCCGCGGATCGTCCGTCCGCACGCTCGCGTGCAAGGGATTCGACTTCAACCTGCCGTCCGAGCTGCGCGACGGCTCGCTGGCGGAGGCGTTCGCACCGCTCGGCGTGCGCGTCCGCCTCGACTGCGATCCGACCACGTGGCCCGACTTCCGCCGCATCGATGTGGCGTTGTGCGCGCGTCGCCACAACGACGCGTGGGACGATCCGCGTCATCTGCGCAAGCCGGCCACGAAGCTCGTGAACGCGTGGGTTGGCGGCGCGATCCCGCTGGTGGCGCCTCAGGCCGCGTACCTCGAGCTGGTGCGACCGGACCAGGACGCACTCGTCGTCGCACACGTCGACGAGATCGTCGAGTCGGTGCGGCGTCTCACCACCGATCCCGAGCTCGTGCGGCGCCTGCAGCAGGGCGGCGCCGCGCGCGCCCGCGAGTTCTCCGCCGATCGCGTGCTCGACGCGTGGGAGCAGCTGTTCGACGACGACCAGCCTGCTCCCTGACGGCCTTGTTCCTGGACGGCACTTCCTTGACGGCATCGGGCCGGAGGCCCACGCTGGCACTCCGACCGACGCCTGCCCCGGAGGCACGAGATGTACGCAACCCTGGCCACCGTCACCATCTCCGACTACGAGCACGCCCGGCGGATCCTGCACGACGACGTGCTCCCGACGATCGCCGACGTCCCCGGCTTCGTGTCGGGCCACTGGTTGGCGCCGATCGACGGCATCGGCACGGAGATCCTCATCTTCGAGACCGAGGCCGAAGCCCGCGCCATGGCCGAGCAGATGCCGGCCGGACGGCGGATCAACGACTACGTGACCGTCGAGTCGGTCGAGGTTCGTGAGGTCGCCGGCAGCGTCCACCAACTCGACGACGTCCCGCTGCAGGTCACGCCCGAGTCGTAACCAGTCTCTGGAACGGGCGCAGCAGCCGGCTTGGTACGGTCGGCGGCATGGATCTCGACCGCGCGCTCGACTTCGTCCGTGAGCACCACCACGCGGTGATGCTCACCCGCCGCCGCGACGGAGCTCCCCAGATGTCGCCGGTCGCGTGCAACGTCGACGCCGACGGGCGCATCGTGGTGAGCACGCGGGAGACCGCCATGAAGACGGCGCACCTCCGACGCGAGCCGAGCGTCGCGCTGTGCGTGCTGTCCGACGGCTTCTTCGGCGATTGGATCCAGATCGAGGGGACCGCCGAGGTGGTGTCCCTGCCCGAGGCGATGGAGCCACTCGTCGACTACTACCGCACGACGAGCGGCGAGCACCCCGACTGGGACGACTACCGCGCCGCCATGGCGCGTGAGCAGCGCGTCATCGTGCGCATCACGCCCGAGCGCGCCGGTCCCGACCGCGCCGGTTGAGCACCGCGATCGCGATCCTCGCCGCCGGTCGAGGGTCGCGGCTGGGTGGCGACGCGTCGAAGCCCTTGCTCGAGTGGCGGGGGAGACCCCTGGTGGCGTGGGCGGCCGGTGCCGCGCTCGACTCCGGACTCCGGCCGGTGCTCGTCGTCGTCGGCTACCGCGGCAACGAGGTCCGCGCCGAGCTCGCGGGCCTCGACGTGCAGGTGGTCGACAACCCGGAGTGGAGCGAGGGGATCGCGTCGAGTCTGCGCGCCGCCCTGGCCGTCCTCTCGCCGATGGACGAGGTCACCGCGGTCTGCGTGGGCCTTGCCGACCAGCCGCTCGTCGGTGCGAGGGCCTACGAACTGCTCTCGATGTGGACGGGTGGCGAGATCACGGTGGCCCGCTACGACGGTCAGCCGGGCAACCCGGTCAAGTTGGCGCGTAGCCTGTGGCCCGAGGCGATGGAGTTGCGTGGCGACGCCGGGGCGCGAGTGCTGATGCGCGACCGCGTCGTCGACTGGGTCGACTGCACCGACACGGGCAGCGCGGCCGACGTCGACACCCTCGAAGACCTCGAACGACTGCAGCAGGAGGACCAGTGAAGATCGAAGACAGCTTCCGGGTGGAAGTGCCGGTCGAAGAGGCGTGGAAGGTCCTGCTCGACCTCGAGCGCATCGCGCCCTGCCTCCCCGGCGCGCAGCTCACCGAGGTCGAGGGCGACGAGTACCGCGGCACGGTGAAGATCAAGGTCGGACCCATCACCGCGCAGTACAAGGGCGTCGCCAAGATCGAAGAGGCCGACGAGGCCAACCGCAAGGTGGTGTTGCAGGCCGAGGGTCGCGACACCCGCGGGCAGGGCAACGCGTCGGCGACCGTCGTCGCGACGCTCGTGCCCGACGGTGACGGCACCACGGTCAACATCGACACCGACCTCAACATCACCGGCAAGGTCGCGCAGTTCGGCCGGGGCGTGATGGCCGACGTGTCGAGCAAGCTGCTCGGCCAGTTCGCCGACAACCTCAAGAAGGACGTGCTCTCGGGGGCAGAGGCAACCACTGCGCCCAACGACGCGCCGCAAGCCGCGGCGAGCAGCGCAGACGCGGGCAGCGCGCCGACGGACGGAGGCGCCAAAGAGACCGCCGGCCCGCGCAAGATCGAGTCGGCCGAGGCCGAGCCCATCGACCTCATGGACGCCGCCGGCGGTTCGGTGGGGAAGCGGCTGGTGCCCATCGTGGCCGGACTGGTCGTGGTGGTGGCGATCCGCTCGATCTTCAAGCGGCGAAAGCGCCGCCGCAGCATCCGCCACGACGCCGACTGACCCTTCTAGGATCGAACTCGTGTTCGATCTGGGAGGAGACGAAGCGGAGCGGAGTCGACCAATCGGGGTGGTGCCCGACGGGGTGGTGCCCGACCTGGTCCTGGGCATCGACCCGGGCGTCTCACGCTGTGGGTACGGCGTGGTGCGGCGCGAGGGCTCCCAGTTCCGGGCCGTCGCCTACGGCGTCATCCGCACGGCGCCGAGCGACGAGCTGCCGTCACGCCTGGCCATCCTCCTGCACGAGCTCGACGCCCTCATCGTCGAGTACCGGCCGGTGGCGCTGGCCGTCGAGCGCGTGCTCTTCCAGGTGAACACCCGCACCGCGATGTCGGTCGGCCAGGCCAGCGGGCTCGCGCTCGCGCTCGCGGGCCGCGCCGGTATCCCGGTGGTCAACTACAGCCCCAACGAGGTGAAGCTCGCGGTGGCCGGCGACGGCGGCGCGGGCAAGTTCGAGGTGCAGACCATGGTCATGCGGCTGTTGCAGCTCGCCGAGCTGCCCGACCCGCCCGACGCCGCCGACGCCCTCGCGCTCGCACTGTGCCACTGGTGGCGCGCTCCGCTGGTCGCCCAGGGCGCGGTCGCCGGCGGACGTTCGTCGAAGCTCGACGACGCGATCGCCGCCGCCCTCGCGAAGGATTCCTCCATGTCGAAGGGCGTCCGATGATCGGGTCGGTGCGGGGCACGGTGATCGAACGCACGGCCACCGGCGAGGTGCTGGTGGAGGTCGGCGGCGTCGGCTACCGGGCGTTCGTGCCTGCCAGCGCGCTGCCCGCGCTGCTGCCGGGTGACGTCACCTTCCTCTTCACCCATCTCCACGTGCGTGAAGACGCCATGGTGCTCTACGGCTTCCCGACGCGTGACGAGCGCGACACGTTCGAGGCGTTGATCGGTACCACGGGCGTCGGGCCGAAGCTCGCGCTGGCGATGCTCTCGGTGCACTCACCGGCCGCACTGCGGCGCGCGCTGCTCGAGGACGACCTGGCCGCGCTCACCATGGTGTCGGGGGTCGGCAAGCGCACCGCGCAACGTCTGCTGGTGGAGCTCAAGGCCCGCCTGGCGGTGCCCGAGCTCGACATCACCGAGCCGGGCGGCACGCCGGCACCGCGCTCCGAGGTGCGCGCCGCGCTCGCCGGCCTCGGCTACGCCCCCGACGAAGTGCGCGACGTCGTCGCGCAGTTGCCCGAAGGGGGCTCGGTGGAAGACCTTCTCCGCGAGGCCCTGAAGCTCCTGTCGGTGTCGCATGCGTAGGAGTCGAGCGGTGAGGGAAGACGCGTGAGAGACGAACTGCTGCACGCGTCGGCCGATCCGGTCGAGGAGGCCGAGGAGGTCACGCTCCGGCCGCGTCGGCTCGACGAGTTCGTCGGCCAGCCGCGGCTCAAGGAACACCTCGAGATCCTCCTCGGCGCCGCCCGCAAGCGCGGTCAGGCTGCCGACCACATCCTCTTCGCCGGACCCCCCGGCCTGGGCAAGACGACGCTGTCGGGCATCGTCGCCGAGGAGATGGACGTCGGGCTGCGCATCACCAGCGGCCCCGCGCTCGAGCGCGCCGGCGACCTCGCCGCCATCCTCACCAACCTCGACGACGGCGACGTGCTCTTCATCGACGAGATCCATCGTCTGCCGCGTCCGGTCGAGGAAGTGCTCTACCCGGCGATGGAAGATTTCCAGCTCGACATCGTGATCGGCAAGGGCCCGGCGGCGCGGTCGATCCGGCTCGACCTCCCGCGCTTCACGCTGATCGGCGCCACCACCCGCACCGGCCTCATCACCGGACCGTTGCGTGACCGCTTCGGCTTCATCGCCCGTCTCGACTACTACGACACCGCCGACCTCGTCTCCATCATCGAGCGCGCCGCCGGCATCCTCGGCGTGCCGCTCGAGACGGAAGGCGCGCACGAGATCGCCCGCCGCGCCCGGGGCACGCCCCGCATCGCCAACCGGCTGCTGAAGCGGACGCGCGACTACGCCGAGGTGCGCGCCGACGGCGCGGTCACCACCGAGAACGCGCGGCTCGCGCTCGAGCTGTTCGAGGTCGACGAGCTCGGCCTCGACAAGGTCGACCGCGCCATCCTCGCCGCGCTGTGCGAGACGTTCGGCGGCCAACCCGTCGGGCTGCACACCCTGGCGGTGGCAGTGGCCGAGGAGCCCGAGACCGTCGAGGAGGTCTACGAACCGTTCCTCCTCAAGGCGGGGATGCTGCAACGCACGCCGCGGGGGCGGATCGCCACCCCCGCCGCCTACGCCCACCTGCACCTGCCCGCCCCCCACATGTTGCCCAGCCTGTTCACCGCCACCGACGAATGAAGGCTCGGCTCGCCAACGGTCGGTGACGATGAGGGAAACGGCGGTCCTCGCTGCCTCGGTGGGATGGTGACGGGCCGCTAGCATCCGCGACCGGTCTGCGCCCCTCCCGCGCGCTCCGTGCGAACGTCAGGAACCCGCTCGACGCCATGGTCATCTTCGTCTACTTCGCCGTCATCGCGCTCGCGTTCTTCCTGTTGATCGTGTTGCCGCAGCGACGCCGGACGACCGCCCACCGGCTCCTGCTCGCCTCGTTGCACGTGGGCGACGAGGTCATCACCATCGGCGGGATCCTCGGCACCATCCGCGAGCTCACCGACGAGAAGATCGAGCTCGAGGTCGCGCAGGACGTCGTGATCACCGTCGCCCGCAACGCCATCGCCCAGATGGCCCAGCCCGCCGTCGACTCCACCCCTCAAGCCCTCGACGACGGTCAGGTCGACGAGTGAGCGTCCGCCGCAACCTCGTCTACCTCATCGCGACCCTGGTGCTCATCATCGGCACGTTCGCGTACACGCTGATGGCCGGGCACGAGCCCGTGCTCGGCCTCGACCTGCAGGGCGGCACGTCGGTCGTGCTGTCGCCGGTCGGGAAGTTCAAGAGCGACACCCTCGACGTCGCCATCGACATCATCCGCAACCGCGTCGACACCTTCGGCACGCTGGAGCCCGAGATCACGCGGCAGGGGAGCGACATCGTCATCGACCTCCCCGGGGTGAAGGACCGCGAGAAGGCCATCGCGCTCGTCGGCAAGACCGCCGAGTTGCGCTTCCGACCCGTCCTCGTCGCCGGGCTGCCGTCCGAGACCCAGCAGGCGAAGGACGCCACCACGACCACCACGACCGCGGCCGGCGCGCCCACGACCACCACCGTGCCGCAACCGAGCGAGGCCGAGGCGAAAGCCGCCATCGCGTCGTGCAACGACGCGGTCGTCTCGACGCTCACGACGTTCCCGACCACCGGTGCTGCCGGGGACAAGCGCGACGCATGTGTGGTGCTGCCCGACAAGCCGGGCGGCAAGAACGCCACCCGCTACTACCTGGGCAAAGCCGCGCTCACCGGGAAGGGCACCGTCAGCACCGCCAAAGCGGAGTTCGTGCCCAACCAGGGCTGGACGGTGAAGATGGACCTCACCGACTCCGGGAGCAGCAAGTGGGACGCGCTCGCGCAGCAGCAGTTCCACAAGCAGGTCGCGATCGTGCTCGACGGCCAGGTGCAGTCGGCGCCCAGCATCCAGCCGAACGACCAGGCGTTCACGTCGTTCGGTGGCACCGCGGTGATCTCGGGGAACTTCACGCAGACCGAGGCCGACAACCTGGCCAAGCTCATCCGCTTCGGCGCGCTGCCCGTCACGTTGAAGCAGGTCAACGTCGAGAACGTGTCGCCGACCCTCGGCAACGACCAGCTCCATGCGGGCATCCTCGCCGGTCTCATCGGCCTCGCGCTCGTCGCGATCTACATGCTGGTCTTCTACCGGCTCCTCGGCCTCGTGGTGATCGCGGGGATCCTGCTCAGCGGCATGGCGCTCTACACGTTGATCGCGTGGTTCCTCCCTGACGTGCTCAACATCACCATCGTGCTGAGCCTCGCCGGCGTCACCGGCATCATCGTGTCGGTCGGCATCACGGTCGACTCGTACATCGTCTACTACGAACGCATGAAGGACGAAGTGCGCGCCGGCGCGACGGTGCGCTCGTGCGTCGACCGCTCGTTCACCAGGTCCTTCCGCACCATCGTCGCCGCCGACCTGGTCTCGCTGATCGGCGCGGTGGTGCTCTACGTCCTCGCCATCGGATCGGTGCGCGGCTTCGCGCTCTTCCTCGCCATCTCGACGATCCTCGACCTCTTCGTGGCGTACTTCTTCATGCACCCGGTGGTGTCGCTCATGGCGCGCCGTCCGCGCCTCGTGAAGCTGAAGGGCATCGGCATCGAGGCTGGTCTCGATGCGCCCCACCACGATCCGCCAGCACCCTCCGCGCGCCCGAAGGCAGGGGTGGGCGCATGAGCACCGCGACCGCCCCCGTGCCCACTCCCGCGCCGCCGAAGCAGCAGCGCCACACCTGGGCGGACCTCTACCACGAGCGTACGCACTTCAAGTTCATCGAGCGGTCGTGGCGATGGGCGTTGCTCTCGGGCACCCTGATCCTCATCTCGGTGGTGGCGTTCGGGGTCAAGGGCCTCAACCTCGGCATCGACTTCGAGGGCGGCACGCAGTGGCAGTTCACCGTCAGCTCGCAGACCGGGTCGGCGTCGGCCGGCGACGTGCGCGACGCGCTGAAGGGCCTCGGCGTCGGCGATGCGAAGGTTCTCATCGTCGGCAACGACTCCGTGCGCGTGCAGTCGAAGGACCTGACTCGAGCCGAACAGGCGAAGGTCACGGCCGCGCTGGCCAAGTACGGGGCGATCGACGCCAACGCCGTGAGCGTCTCCAACGTCGGTCCCACGTGGGGCGACAAGGTGAGCAGCAAGGCCCTCAGCGCGCTCATCGTGTTCTTCTTCGTGATCGCCGGCTACCTCACGCTGCGCTTCGAGTGGCGCATGGCCCTCGCCGCCATCATCGCGGTGATCCACGACATCATCATCACGGTCGGTGTGTACGCGGTCACCGGCTTCGAGGTCACACCCGCGACGGTCGTCGCGTTCCTCACCATCCTGGGCTTCTCGCTGTACGACACCGTCGTCGTGTTCGACAAGGTGAAGGACAACACCGCGCGCCTCGGCACCGTGCGCGGCGACACCTACTCCACGATGGTGAACCGGTCGCTCAACCAGGTGCTGATGCGCTCGATCAACACGTCGATCGTTGCGCTGCTCCCCGTGGCGTCGCTGCTCTTCGTCGGCACGTACGCGTTCGGCGGCCTCGCCCTCCGCGACTTCGCGCTCGCGCTGTTCGTCGGACTGCTCACCGGCGCCTACTCGTCGATCTTCGTGGCCACGCCGGTCCTCGCATGGCTGAAGGAACGCCAGCCCCGCTACCGCGCGCTGCGCGAGCGGGCGGCGGCCGACCTCAAGAAGGCAGCCGTGGTGGCGCCGGTGCCGCCGATCGTCGCCGGCGAGCCCGCCGACGTGCCCGTCGACGGCGAAGACATCGACCCCGGCGACGACCTCGACCCCGACGACCTCTCCGATGCTCCGTCCGCGGCTCCCGCGCCCGCCTCGCCGGCGCCGAGCGCATCGGCGGCTCCGTACGCCACCACCACACCGTCGACCACGCCGTCGACCACACCGTCGACCACACCGTCGAGGGGTGCGGCCAACCCGCGGGGCCGCCAACAGCGGGGCAAGAAGAAGAAGCGCTGACCTGACTGCAGGCTGACCGGGCCCGGGCGTGTCGCAGGGAACACCGGGGTCCCCCGGTAGAGTTGTGCCACAGATGAGCACCACTGAGCCGCGGGTCGAAGTTCGCACCGACCGGCGTTCCGTGCTGCCCTGGCGGCGTCCTCACACCGTCGACGCCGACCTCGCTCCGCTGGTCAACACCTACCGCGAGCGGCACCGGCGTGGCGACACCACGATGATCGAGCACGCCTACGACATCGCGCGCGACGCCCACCGCGAGCAGGTCCGTCGTTCGGGCGAGCCCTACATCACCCACCCCGTCGGCGTCGCCCTCGTGTTGGCCGACCTCGGCCTCGACGACGTCACCATCGCCGCCGCGCTCCTGCACGACGCGGTGGAGGACACCACCGTCACCAAGGAAGACATCGAGCGCGAGCTCGGTGCCGACGTCGCCACCATCGTCGACGGCGTCACCAAGCTCGACCGCCTCCAGTTCGACTCCAAGGAGGCCCAGCAGTCGGCGACCCTGCGCAAGATGCTCGTGGCCATGGCCAAGGACATCCGGGTCCTGCTCATCAAGCTCGCCGACCGTCTCCACAACATGCGCACCATCGCGTCGCTGCCCGAGTTCAAGCAGCGTCGCATCGCGCAGGAGACCCTCGACATCTACGCGCCGCTCGCGCACCGTCTCGGCATCGCCGACATGAAGTGGCAGCTGGAAGACACCGCCTTCGCAGTCCTGTACCCGCTGCGGTACGCCGAGATCGAGCAGATGGTCGCCACCCAGGCGCCCGAGCGCGAAGACTTCCTCGACGCGGTCCTCACCGAACTGCGGGCGCGCCTCGACGAGCTGAAGATCGAGGCCGACGTCAACGGTCGCCCGAAGCACTACTGGTCGATCTACGAGAAGATGATCACGCGGGGCAAGCAGTTCGACGACGTGCAGGATCTCGTCGGCGTGCGCGTCGTCGTCGAATCCGTGAAGGACTGCTACGCCGCACTCGGTTCGATCCACGCGATGTGGAAGCCGGTCCAGGGCCGGTTCAAGGACTACATCGCGATGCCCAAGTTCAACCTCTACCAGTCGTTGCACACGACGGTCGTCGGGCCGTCGGGCAAGGCGGTCGAGGTGCAGATCCGCACCCAGGAGATGCACCGGAGGGCCGAGTTCGGCGTCGCCGCGCACTGGGGCTACAAGGAGCGCGAACCGGCCGAGGACCTGCTGTGGCTGCAACGGATGGTCGACTGGCAGCAGGAGACCTCCGACCCCGGCGAGTTCATGGAGGCGCTGAAGATCGACCTCGAGTACGACGAGGTCTTCGTCTTCACCCCGAAGGGCAAGGTCATCACCCTGGCCGCGGGCGCCACGCCGGTCGATTTCGCGTACGCGATCCACACCGACGTCGGTCACCGGTGCATCGGCGCGCGGGTCAACGGTCGGCTGGTGCCGCTCGACTCCGGGCTCGCGTCCGGCGACACCATCGAGATCTTCACCAGCAAGGTCCAGGGCGCGGGTCCGTCACGCGACTGGTTGCAGTTCGTGCACTCACCCAAGGCGCGCACGAAGATCCGCCAGTGGTTCTCGCGGGAACGCCGGGTCGACGCCATCGACACCGGTCGTGAGGAGTTGGCCAAAGCCCTGCGCAAGGAGAACCTGCCGGTCCAGAAGCTGGCCGGCTCCACGTCGCTCAACGACGTCGCGGTCGCCATGCACTACGCCGACGTCGAGGCGTTGCACGCGGCGATCGGTGAGAACCACGTGTCGGCCAAGGCGGTCGTGCAGCGGCTGTCGAAGGAGCTGCGCAGCGGCGAGGAACAGCTGCCGATCACGACCGCCCGTCCACCCGAACGCTCCCGCACCTCCGAGCGGCGCGCCACTGGAGTGCACGTCGAGGGCCTCGACGACGTCATGGTGCGCCTGTCGCGCTGCTGCACCCCGGTGCCGGGCGACGAGATCATGGGCTTCGTCACCCGCGGCCGCGGCGTGTCGGTGCACCGCACCGACTGCGCCAACGCGGCCGGCCTGGTCGGGCACGCCGAACGGGTCATCGAAGTGGAGTGGGACCACGACCAGCCCGCAACGTTCGTGGTGTCGGTCGAGGTCGAGGCGCTCGACCGGTCCCGGTTGCTGCGCGACGTCGCCGACGTGCTCGCCGAGCACCACGTGAACATCCTGTCCTGCACGTCGCAGACCTCCAACGAGCGAGTGGCGAAGTTCCGCTTCGACTTCGAGCTCGCCGACCCCAACCACCTCGACTCGATCCTGTGGGCGATCAAGCGCGTCGACAGCGTCTACGCCGCGTACCGGGTCCTCCCCGGTCACGCCAAGGTTCCGGCCGAATAGCCCGACTCGCATGACCGAGGGAGAGCTCGCACCGGAGGAGGTCATGCGCGTCACGGAGCTGTTGGAGCGCGTGGTCGCCGATCCCTCGATCCTGCAGGGCGTGACTGAGCAGGACCGGATCCGATTCGTCAACGCCGCCGGTGACGTGTTCTGTCCCGATGTCGACGAGCGCCGGCGCCGCACCAAGGCACGGCAACGCCGTGACCGTTCGCAGACCCTCGGTCGCGACGAGGCCGTGCTCGCGGGCACCGGCATCCGCCGGTTGCGGGCCAAGCCCGTGTTCACGACGCCCAACGTGTTCCCGCCCGACGACTTCACGCCTGGCGACGTGTTGGCACACGACGGGTTGGACGGCGACCGGCTCCTGCGCGACTCGCGCCACTGCTACGTCTGCAAGAAGCAGTTCTCGGTGGTCCACCACTTCTACGACCAGCTCTGCGCGTCGTGCGCGGCGTTCAACTACCGCAAGCGCACCGAGACCGCCGACCTGCGCGGTCGCGTCGCGTTGCTCACCGGCGGCCGCGTGAAGATCGGGTACCAGGCGGGCATCAAGCTCCTGCGCGCCGGCGCCGAGCTGATCGTGACCACCCGCTTCCCGCGTGACGCGGCGCTGCGGTACGCGCGCGAACCCGACTTCGACGAGTGGGGTGACCGGCTCGAGGTGTTCGGGCTCGACCTCCGCTACACGCCGAGCGTCGAGGCGCTCTGCCACCATCTCGACACGACGCGCACCCGACTCGACTTCGTCGTCAACAACGCGTGCCAGACGGTGCGGCGCCCGCCCGCGTTCTACGAGCACATGATGGAGCGCGAGACCGCGTCGCTCGATCGCATGCCCTCCGAGGTCCGCGCGCTGGTGGGCACCTTCTCTGAGAGGGGCGGTGACGAGCGTGACGCCGTCGCACCGGCGGCGACGCTCTCGCAACGCGCGTTGTTGCCGGGGGAGTTGTCGACGAGTCGCGAGCTGTTCCCCGCGGGGAAGCTCGACCAGGACCTGCAACAGGTCGACCTGCGCGACCGCAACTCGTGGCGCCTGATGGCGGCCGAGGTTCCCACCGTCGAACTGCTCGAGACGCAACTGGTGAACGCGGTGGCGCCGTTCGTGCTGAACGCTCGCCTCAAGCCGCTGATGATGCGGTCATCCGAGCATGACAAGCACGTGGTCAACGTGTCGGCGGTCGAGGGGCAGTTCTACCGACGGTTCAAGACCACCAAGCACCCGCACACCAACATGGCCAAGGCCGCACTGAACATGATGACGCGCACGTGCGCGGCCGAGTACCAGGCCGACGGCATCCACATGAACAGCGTCGACACCGGATGGGTCAGCGACGAGGACCCGGTGGACATCGCCGAACGCAAGACGGCCGAGCACCGCTTCCACCCGCCGCTCGACATCGTCGACGGCGCCGCCCGCATCGTCGATCCGATCATCGCCGGCTTCAACTCGGGTGAGCACGTGTACGGCCAGTTCCTGAAGGACTACCGGCCCACCGACTGGTGAGCACCCCGGAACGGAGCCGAGCCGGGGGAGAGGTCCCCGGTACGATGCGCGGGTGAGCGAAGGTGGGTCGGACGACAAGTCGCGCTTCCGCGCGCCGATCGGCACCGCCGACGTCCTCCCGCCCGAATCGTCTCACTGGACCGCGCTGGTGGCGACCTTCGCCGAGCGCGCCTCGCGCTACGGGTTCGACCTCGTCATCACGCCGATCTTCGAGCACCTCGAGGTGTTCCAGCGGGTCGGGGAGTCCACCGACGTCGTGCGCAAGGAGATGTACGACTTCGAGGACAAGGGCGGTCGGCGCATCGCGCTGCGGCCCGAGGGCACCGCGGGAGTCGCGCGCGCGTTCGCCCAGCACCACCCGACGGTGCCGTGGAAGGTCTGGTACGTCGCGCCGCACTTCCGCTACGAACGCCCGCAGAAGGGCCGGTTCCGCCAGCACTTCCAGGTGGGTGCCGAGGTGCTCGGGGTCGACGACCCGCAGCTCGACGTCGAAGTCATCGCGCTCGCGCACGGCTTCTACCGGGCGCTCGGGCTGCGCGAGTTCACGCTGAGCATCAACTCGATGGGTGACGACGCCGACCGGGCGCGCTACTCCGAGCTCCTGACGACGTACCTGCTCCAACACGGTGACGCGTTGGGTGAGGTGTTCCGCGAACGCGTCGTCGCCAACCCGCTGCGGGTGCTCGACACCAAGGATCCCGACTGGCAGGACGTCGTCGAGCACGCGCCGCAGATCACCGAGTGCCTCGGCGACCACGCCCGCACGCACTTCGAGGCGGTGCAGCACGGCCTCGACCGGCTCGGCATCGCCCACGAGATCAACCCGCGGTTGGTGCGCGGCCTCGACTACTACACCAGCACCACGTTCGAGTTCTCGAGCCAGTCGCTCGACGCCGCGCAGAACGGCATCGGCGGCGGCGGTCGCTACGACGGTCTGGTCGAGCAGATGGGCGGCAAGCCCACGCCCGGCATCGGCTTCGGCATCGGCATCGAGCGGGTGCTCATCGCGTGTGCCGCGGAGGGCGTCGTGCCCGGCTCCGAGCCGAGCGCCGACGTGTTCGTCGTCGACGGCCTCGACAACCCGACCGAAGTCACGCTGCTGGTCACCGAACTGCGTGAAGACGGCCTGCGCGCGGAGCGCGCGTACGGCGGACGCTCGTTCAAGGCGCAGATGAAGGTCGCCGACCGCGCGGGCGCGCGGTTCACGGTGCTGCTCGGACAGCGCGAAGCGGAACACGGCGCGGTGGGTGTGCGCGACATGCGGGCGCACGAACAGATCGAAGTCCCGCGGCAACTCGTCGCGGGCTGGCTACGGGAACGAATCGAAACAGAGGACACGACGCAATGATGCGCACCGATCGCGCCGGCGATCTCCGGAGCACCGACATCGACCGGGAGGTCGTCGTCTGCGGATGGGTCGACGGCCGCCGCGACCACGGCGGCGTCGTGTTCCTCGACGTGCGCGATGTCGCCGGCATCCTGCAGGTCGTGGTCGACCCCGGCGCCCGAGATGGAGGAGATGGTGTCGGCGCCGACGTGCACCGGGTACGCAGCGAGTACGTCGTGCGGGTGACGGGGAAGGTGCGTCACCGCCCCGAGGGCACGGTCAACGACACGCTTCCCACCGGTGAGATCGAGGTGGCCGCGGCCACGCTCGAGGTGCTGAACGAAGCCGAGACGCCGCCGTTCCCCGTCGACGATCGCATCGACGCCGACGAGATGCTGCGACTCCGGCACCGCTACGTCGACCTGCGCCGTCCGCGTCTGCAGCGCAACCTGCGCGTACGCGCCCAGGTGAACGCGTCGCTGCACCGCTCGCTCGACGCGCAGGGGTTCACGGAGATCGAGACGCCGATGCTCATCGCGTCGACGCCTGAGGGTGCACGCGACTTCGTGGTGCCGTCGCGCCTGTCGCCGGGGGAGTTCTACGCGCTGCCGCAGAGCCCGCAGCTGTTCAAGCAGCTGCTCATGGTCGGCGGCATGGACCGCTACTACCAGATCGCGCGTTGTCTGCGCGACGAAGACCTGCGCGCCGACCGCCAGTTCGAGTTCATGCAGCTCGACGCCGAGATGAGCTTCGCCGACGCCGACGACGTGATGGCCGTCATCGGCGAAGCGGTGCTCGACGTCGCCGAGACCGTCACCGGGACGCGCCCGGGGCCGGTGTCGCAGATGACATGGCACCAGGCCCAGGAGCGCTACGGCTCCGACAAGCCCGACGTGCGCTTCGGGCTCGAATTGGTCGACCTGAGCGAGGTCTACGCCGCCACCGAGTTCCGTGCCTTCCAGGCCGACGTCGTGAAGGGCATCCGGCTGCCCGGCGAGGGCGGGATGTCACGGGCTCAGGTGGACAAGCTGGTCGACCGGGCCAAAAAGCTCGGTGCGGCGGGTCTGGTGTGGATGCGCGTGACCGACGCCGGCGGCCTCGACTGCCCCGTGCTCAAGTACCTGTCCGAGGCCGAGCAACTCGGCACCGTCGACACGATGGGCGCCGAGGCCGGCGACCTCGTGCTCGTCGCCGCGGGGACCCGTCGCCTGGTCGATCACGTGCTCGGCGCGCTGCGGGTGGAGCTCGGGCGCCCGCCGGTGCACGAGGGCGGGCTGCAGTTCCTCTGGGTCGTCGACTTCCCGTTGTTCGAGTCGCTCGACGACGACGGCAACCCGATCCCGGCCCACCACCCGTTCACGATGCCGCACCCCGACGACCTCGAGTTGCTCGCGCACGGCAAGGGCGAGGACCTGCTCGCGGTGCGATCACTGGCCTACGACCTCGTGCTCAACGGCTGGGAGCTCGGCTCGGGTTCGGTGCGAATCCACCGTCCCGACCTGCAGCAGCGGATCTTCTCGTTGCTCGGGATCTCGGAGGAGGAGGCGCAGGCGCGCTTCGGCTTCCTGCTCGACGCCTTCCGCTACGGCGCCCCGCCGCACGCCGGCTTCGCCTTCGGCATCGACCGCCTCACCGCGATCCTGGCGGGGGAGGACAACATCCGCGAGGTCATCGCGTTCCCGAAGACCCAGTCCGGCGCCGACCCCCTCACCGGCGCCCCCACCGGGATCGACCCCGCCCAACTCAGGGACCTCGGTCTGAGCGTCCTCCCCCGACCCAAGAAGTAGCCCCGCGCCTCCCCCCCGACGTTTTGGCGCCGCTCCATCCTCATATGCGTGGTTGAGGGGCCGTCAAAAGTTGATCGAGCTCGCGAAGCCGCCCCGCCCAAATCCGTAGCGCAGGGCGGGGGCGGCTACGGCAGGGCGGGGCGATCGGGCGGGTTCGGGCTGGCCGACCCCACACTTCGTCTAGTTGGAGAACGAGAAGCTCGTCGTCGAGTCCCCGCTGATGGTCACGGTGCCGAACTTCTGGGCGCCGGTGGCGTCGTTCGTGCTGGCGACCCACTGGCCGATGACGGTGTAGTCACCGGGCGCCAGCCCGCTCACCGAGAAGTTGCCTGCACCGTCGACGTTGACGGTGATCGATCCGTTGAGCGTGAGCGTCACCGTGGTGCCGACGGGGTTGCCGGTGACCGTGCCCGAGAGCGTGAAGGTGCTCGGCGCCGCAGGCTCCACCGGTGCGACGTCCTGCGGTGCGACCACGGGGGACTCCTGCGCCGCCGGAGCGGTGTCGGGCGTGACTTCGGGGGCGGGCGTGGGCACGGTCACGGGGGCGACGGTCATGGGCGCGGTCGTGACGTGGCTGACGGGCTTGGACACCGTTGTGTCGCTCCCGGACGCAGTCTCGATGCGGCTGGTGCCGCCGGCGCTGGAAGAGCCGCCGGCCGTGAGCGCGGCCACGCTCATGGCAACGACGGCGACCAGTGCCAGCGCGCCCCCGCCCTGCGCGAGATGACGACGGCGACCCAACTGGAGGGCCCGCTCGCTGACGAGCGCGCGCTCGCGCTCGCCGGGGAGCGGCGGCTGCGGGTCGCGCAGGTCGGAAGGAGTGAGGTTCGGCATCAGGGTTGCTCCTGCTGGTCCGTGCTGTCGTCGTCGGGATCGTCGACTGACATCGAGGTGCGAAGGGTTGCGAGGCCGCGGCTGGCGTGCTGCTTCACCGAGCCGACCGAGCAGCCGAGCGCCTTGGCGACGTCGGCTTCGGGCAGGTCGGCGAGGAACCGCAGCACGATGACCTCGCGCTGGCGACGTGAGAGCTTGCCGAGGGCGCGGTGGAGATCGACCCTCTGCCCATCGGGGCCGGGTGAGGTCGCACCCCGGCTGCCGGCATCGGCGTCGGTCTCGATCTTCTGCCGACGACGCCAGCCGTCGATGGCCAGGTTGCCGGCCACCCGCACGACCCACGCCTCGGCGTAGCCGCGGATCTTGCGCCAGCGGACGAACGCGCGCGCCATGGTCTCCTGGGCGACGTCCTCCGCCTCACTGCGACGACCGAGCAGCTGGTAGGCCACGCCGTAGGCCCGCACGTAGAGGTCTTCGAACGCCTCTTCGAACACGAGGTCGATCGTGACCGACGCGGTCGTGGCGTCCGACTGGTCATCGGTGTCGGCCACGGACCCGGGGAGATCCCGGCGGGGTCGTTCGGCGTCGAGCGTCACTGGCACGGGAAGGATACGTCCGGGGGTCCCGGAAGGTTGACATGCCGTTGAAGAAATCCCACGCAGCGCGGCAGGACATCGGTCACACCCCGTGACCGCATGCCGCGCGTACGCCGCGAGCCGCCCGATCCGGTCACCACGACCGGCCCGCCGTCGGCAGCGGTGAACACGGTGCGCGGTGGCCGTAGCATCGAGCAGTGGCCGACGACCTCTTCACCGCTGCGGTCACCGAACGGCTCGAGCGGCGTGCCCCGCTGGCGGCCCGTCTGCGACCCCGGTCGCTCGACGAGGTGTTCGGCCAGCAGCACCTCCTCGGTCCGGGCCGGCCGTTGCGGGTGCTCATCGAAGCCGACCGGCTGTCGTCGGTGGTGCTCTGGGGCCCGCCGGGCACCGGCAAGACGACCATCGCCCGCCTCGTCGCCGGTGCCACCAGCAAGGCGTTCGAGCCCATGTCGGCGGTCACGGCGGGCGTGAAGGACGTGCGCGAAGCCGCCGAGCGGGCCCGGGCGCGCCTGGGCGAGCAGGGGCGCGGCACCATCCTGTTCCTCGACGAAGTCCATCGGTTCAGTCGTACCCAGCAGGACGCCCTGCTGCCCCACGTTGAAGAAGGGTTGTTCGTTCTGATCGGCGCGACCACCGAGAACCCGTTCTTCTCGCTCACCGGTCCGCTGCTCTCGCGGTCGACGTTGTTCCAGCTCGAGTCGCTCACCGCCGAGGAGCTGCGCGCCCTGCTGGAGCGGGCGCTGACCGACGACGCCCGCGGGCTCGGTGACGAGCACCTCACGATCGACGAGGACGCGCTGACCCACCTCGCCGATCGCGCCGAGGGCGACGCGCGCCATGCGCTCACGTCGCTCGACGTCGCTGCCGCGCTGGCGAGCGAATCGGGCCGCACGTCGATCTCCCTCGCCGACAGCGAAGCGGCACTCGCGATGCGCGCGCTCCGCTACGGCGACGACGAGCACTACGACGTGTTGTCGGCGTTCATCAAGAGCATCCGCGGCTCCGATGTCGATGCCGGTCTCTACTGGCTGGCGCGCATGGTCACCGCGGGGGAGGACCCGCGCCTCATCGCGCGTCGCCTGGTGATCCTCGCGTCGGAGGATGTCGGCATGGCCGACCCCAACGGCCTGGTCGTCGCCGATGCCGCCGCGCGCGCGGTCGAGTTCGTGGGGATGCCCGAGGCGCAGCTCAACCTCGCGCACGCGGTCACGTACCTGGCCACCGCGCCGAAGTCGAACTCGGTGACCACCGCCATCGGTGCCGCGATGCAGGACGTGCGTGAGAATCCGGCCGGTGCGGTCCCCGCCCATCTCCGGGACTCCCATTACCCTGGCGCCGCGAAGCTGGGCCACGGCGACGGGTACGTGTACCCGCACGACGAGGCCGACGGATGGGTGGAACAGCAGTACCGACCCGACCAGCACGACGAGCGCTACTGGAAGCCCACCGGGCGCGGCAGCGACGTCGACCGGAGAGGCCGGAAGAGGAAGGAAGCGGAGTGAAGCAGGCGTGAGCGGGAGCGAGTGGGTCGCTGTGTTCGCGGCGCAGGCGTGCCTCGTCGCGCTGGTGGTCCTCGTCGTCGTGATCGTCCGCCTCGACCGTGCGGCCAAGGACCTCCGCCGGGCCGCGCTCGACTTCCGCGCCGAGGCCGAGCCCGCGCTCGCCGAACTGCGTGAGGTGGTCCGCACCGCCGACTTCGAGCTCGACCGCGTCGACGCCATCGTGTCCGGCGCCGAGCGCGTCGGCGGCCGGGTCGACGCCGCCTCCGACCTCGCCTACCGCACGTTCACCAACCCGGTGGTCAAGGCCCTGGCCGTCGGCACCGGCACCCGGCGCGCCGTCCAACGCCTCAAGGGCGACAAGCCCGCGCCGAAGCGCGAACGGCGCGAACGGAAGGCGTCCTGATGGAAGCGACGGTCTGATGTTCAAGCGCGCCACCTGGCTCGGCGTGGGCTTCACCATCGGTGTCGGCACCACTGTCGTCGCCGCCCGCAAGGCCCGCCAACAACTCGACCGCTACAAACCACCCGCCCTCGTCGACCGCGTCACCACCACCATCACCACCAAGACCACGACCCTGAAAGACCAAGTCGTCGTCGCCCTCAGCGAAGGCCGCTCCGCCGCCAAGGACCGCGAGGCCCAACTCCGAGAAGAGAAGGGCCTGTCAGTGGTGCCAGACCCGATCGCAGACGACAACTCCACCTGATCCCGACCAAGCTCGCCGAGGTCAAGATCAAGGGCCGCTCTCGAAGGTGAAGCGAGGACCGATCTCGCCGAACACCCAGGCGGCGAGCGCAGCGAGCACGACGGTCGCTGGACGGTAGGGCCCGTCGGAGGAGACCCGGCTCGAAGAGCCACGCCGAGGAACGAGGCGTGCAGGGGCTCGTCCGAATGAAGGGCCCGTGTCCGGCGAGCGGCGGGCTCGATGGGATCGCCGCCGTGACGAGTGATGAAGGCCCCGAAAGACCGTCACAGGTGGCGGATACGATTTGTCCTGTGTCTCCACCGCGCACCGCCGACGAGTTGCGAGCCGCCTTTCTCGGCTTCTTCCAAGCGCGCGGCCACACCCCGGTGCCCTCGTCCAGCCTGATCCCGCACGACGACACCCTGCTGTTCACCAACGCGGGCATGGTCCCGTTCAAGCCCTACTTCGTGGGCGACGAGAACCCGCCCTACCTGCGCGCCACCTCGATCCAGAAGTGCGTGCGCGCCGGCGGGAAGCACAACGACCTCGACGACGTCGGCCGCACCAACCGGCACTTCACGTTCTTCGAGATGCTGGGCAACTTCAGCTTCGGCGACTACTTCAAGACCGACGCGATCACGTGGGCGTGGGAGCTCTACACCGACGTCCTCGGCCTCGATCCCGAGCGCCTCTGGATCACCGTCCACACCAGCGACGACGAAGCCGAGCAGATCTGGCACGAGCAGGTCGGCGTCCCGCTCGAGCGCGTCCAGCGCCTCGGTGACGACAACTGGTGGGGCATGGCCGACACCGGTCCCTGCGGCCCGAGCTCGGAGATCTTCTGGGACCTCGGCCCCGACCACGGCCCTGGCACCGGCCCCGCCGGCAACGAGGACCGCTACGTCGAGATCTGGAACCTGGTCTTCATCCAGTACGACGCCAAGCCCGACGGCGAGCTGGTGCCCCTGGCCGCGCGCAGCATCGACACGGGGGCGGGGCTCGAGCGCAACCTGGCGGTGCTGCAGGACGCGGCGTCGGTGTGGGACATCGACGTGTTCCGGCCGCTCATCGCCGCGGCGGAGGCCGTCACCGGCGTCACCTACGGCACCTTCCCCGGCACCGCGAGCGACGTGTCGCTGCGCATCCTCGCCGAGCACGGTCGCACGATGACGTTCCTCGTCGCCGACGGTGTGGTGCCGTCCAACGAGGAGCGCGGGTACGTGCTCCGGCGCATCATCCGTCGCGCGGTGCGTCACGCGTTCCTGCTCGGTGCAGAGGATCTCGTCACCCCCGCGTTGGTGAACGCGACCGTCGCCGTCATGGGCGACGCCTACCCCGAGATCGTGAAGCAGCACGAGTTGGTGCTCGGCGTCGTGAGCCGCGAAGAGGAGCGCTTCCGCCAGACCCTCGCGCGCGGCCTCGAGCTCCTCGGTGACGTGGTCGCCAAGGGCGACGTCACCGGCGACGACGCCTTCTTCCTGCACGACACGCTCGGGTTCCCCATCGACCTCACGCGCGAGATCGCCGAAGAGCGCGGCCACACGGTCGACATCGACGGCTTCAAAGCTCGCATGCAGGAGCAGCGCACGCGCGCCAAGGAGGCGCACAAGGCCGCGGGCGGCAAGGGCGAGGGCGCGCCGCTCGAGCTCTACCGTGAGCTCGCCGACGAGCTCGGCCCCACCGACTTCACCGGCCGTCAGGAGTACGAGACGGTCGGCGCCAAGGTGCGCGCAGTGATCAGCGGACGCGATCGGCTCACGCAGGCGGGAGAGGGCAGCGCGGTGAGCGTGGTGCTCGACCGCACGCCGTTCTACGCCGAATCCGGTGGCCAGGTCGGCGACACCGGCGTGCTGGAGACCTCCACCGGCGCGCGCGTGCGCATCGACGACACCCAGTACGGCCTCCCCGGCCTGGTGCTGCACCGCGGCGAGGTGGTCGAGGGCGCGATCGCCGAGGGCGACGAAGCCGTCGCCCGCATCGACGGCCCACGCCGCGACGCCATCCGGCGCAACCACACCGCCACCCACATCCTGCACTGGGCCCTGCGTGAGGTGCTCGGCCCGCACGTGAAGCAGGCCGGCTCGTTCGTCGGTCCCGAACGGTTGCGCTTCGACTTCAGCCACCACGAGGCGCTGACGCGCGACCAACTCGACCGCATCGAGGCGCTGGCCAACGCCGAGATCATCGGCGACGCGCCCGTGCGTCACTACGAGACCACCAAGGAGCACGCCGAGTCGCTCGGCGCGATCGCGTTCTTCGGCGACAAGTACGGCGACCTGGTGCGTGTCCTGGAGGCAGGGGAGCACTCGATCGAGCTCTGCGGAGGCACCCACGTGCACGCGCTCGGCTTCATCGGTCCGATCAAGATCGTGAGCGAGGGTTCGATCGGTGCCAACCTGCGCCGCATCGAAGCCGTCACCGGAGCCGGCGCGCTCGACCGCATCCACGAGGAGGAGGTCGCGCTGCGTGGCCTCGCCGACACCCTCAAGGTGAGCGTCGGTGAGCTGCCGGGCCGGGTCGACGGACTGCTCGCGCGGGTCAAGGAGCTCGAAGACGAAGTGGCGAAGGCGCGCACGCGCGAAGCCGTGGCCGAGGCGGGCACGCTGGCGGCGGCGGCGGCCGACGGTGTGGTCGTGCTCCGGCGCGATGGCCTCCCGCCCGGCGATCTCCGTACGCTCGCGATCGCGACGCGGGATGCGCTCGGTTCGGGGATGGTCGCGCTCGTGGGCCTTCAGGACGGCAAGGCCGGACTCGCGGTCGCGGTCAGCAAGGACCGGGTCGAAGCCGGCGTGTCCGCCGCCGACCTCGCGCGCGACGCCGCCAAGGCGCTCGGCGGCGGCACCGCCAAGCACGCCGACGTCGTGCAGGGCGGTGGGCAGAACGTCGACGCGGTCGACGACGCGCTCGAGCTGCTCGCCGCCGCGGTGCGCGCGGCGGGGTGAGCAGCACTCATCAAGGGGCCGACGGGAGGGTCCTCGGGGTCGATCTCGGCGAGCGTCGCATCGGCCTCGCGGTCACCGATCCGTCGCGCGTGTTGGCGAGCCCGCACGACACGCTCCAACGCGCGGCCGAGCGGGCCGATGACCACCGCGCGATCGTCGCCGCCGCCACCGATGTCGGCGCCACCTGCATCGTGATCGGCCTCCCTCGGTCGCTTTCGGGCGATCTGGGACCCGCCGCGCGCTCGGTGCTCGACGAGGTCGCCGCGATCACCGAGGTCGCCCGCGCGGCCGGGATCGAGGTCGACACCTACGATGAGCGGTTCTCCACGATGATCGCCCAACGCAACCTCCGTGAGGCCACCCCGCGACGCACCAAGCGGCAGCGGGCACAACGAGAGCGCATCGACGCCTCGGCCGCCGCGGTGATCCTGCAGTCCTGGCTCGAGCGCCGCGCGTCGGACGCCGGGTGAACTCCAACGGCGGGGACGACGGGCTCGGCGGGGAAGACGGGCGCGGCGGGGAAGACGGGCGCGGCGGGGAAGACGGCCTCGGCGGGGAAGACGCCCTCGGCGGGCGTGATGATCAGCGGCCGCCGCCGCCGGGTGCGCTCGACGAGCCCGACATCAGCGCCGCGCTCCCACCGTCGGCCACGCCGCCGCGGTCTCGCCGAGGTGCGCCATCGCCTGACGATGCGACCGACGACTCGTTCCGCGAAGACTTCTGGGCGGGTTCACTGTCGGGCGCCGGGGCCGGCGACGCAGTGCCCGACCGTCGCGCGCGCGGCGAGGTCCGGCGCGACGAACAGCGTCGACGCCGCCGGCGACGGTGGCTGGTGCTCGGCGTGCTCGCGCTCCTCGTCCTGCCGTTCCTGCTGGTCGGCGGGTGGTTCGTCTGGCAGCTCTACGAGCCGGGCGGTGACGGCGCGCCGGTGAGCGTGACCGTGCAGCAGGGCTGGGGCGGGAAGGAGATCGGCGACGAGCTCGCGAGCAAGGACGTCATCGGATCGTCGCTCGTGTTCCAGGTCTGGTACCGCGTCGCGGGTGGTTCGTCGCAGGCCGGCAGCTACAACCTCCGCGAGCACATGGGGGTGAAGGCCGCGGTCGACGCGCTCAGCGACCCGCCCGCGACCGCCGCCGCGAACGCGGGACACACGGTGCTCGCGCTCCCGCCCGGTCTCCGGCTCGAGCAGATCGCCGACCGCGTCGGCGCCCTCCCGGGCCACGACCGCGCCGCGTTCCTCGCCCTCGCGCAGTCGGGTGAGATCCGCTCGAAGTACCAGGGCAACCAGACGACGATCGAGGGCTTCACCTGGCCCGACACCTACTTCGTCGAGGGGATGGACGACCGAACGGTCCTGCAGACCATCGTGTCCGAGTTCGACAAGCACGGCGACGCCGTCGGCCTCGGCAACCCTGCCGCCACCGGGCTTACACCACAACAGACGGTCGTGGCCGCGTCGCTGGTCCAGGCCGAGGCCGGCAGCGCGGCCGACGCCCCCAAGGTCGCGGCCGTCATCACCAACCGCCTGCAACAGGGCACGCCACTGCAGATCGACGCCACCCTCTGCTACGCCAAGGGCGGCTGCCCTCCGGTCCCCACCAACGCCGACAAGCAGCTCGACTCGCCCTACAACACGTACAAGGTCACCGGCCTGCCACCCACGCCGATCATGACCGTCACCGAGCAGTCGCTGCAGGCGGCCCTCGCGCCGGCGAACGTCCCCTACTTGTTCTACGTGACCGGCAAGGATGGAGTCACGTACTTCGCCACCACGCTCGCCGAGCACGAGGCGAACATCAAGGCCCATGGAGTCAGCGGAGAGTGAAGATCGACGGCGAGACGCGGATCACCGGCCTCATCGGTGATCCGGTCGCGCACTCGCGGTCGCCGGCGATCCTGAACACCGCGTACCGCGAGACCGGACTCAACTGGATCTACGCCGCGTTCCCGGTACCCCGCGGCCGTGGCGTCGATGCGGTGCGCGGCGCGCTCGCGCTGCGCTTCGCCGGACTCACCGTCACCATGCCGCACAAGGCCGACGCCGCCGCCGCGTGTGACGAGCTCACCCCGGACGCGATCGCGCTCGGCGCGCTCAACGTCGTCACCGTCACCGACGACGGCCGTCTGCTCGGCTCGTCGACCGACGGCGAAGGGTTCCTCCGCTCGGTGCACGAGGAGGGCTTCGAGCCCGCCGGCACCGACGTGCTCGTCGCGGGCGCGGGAGGCGCGGCACGGGCGATCGTGCTCGCGCTCGGTGGCGCCGGCGCGCGGGTCACCGTGGGTGCCCGGCGGCTCGACGCCGCCGAGTCCGCCGCCGCATTGGTGCCGGGCGGCCAGGCCGTCGCGCTCGGTGACTTGGATCCCGGGGTCTACGCGCTCGTCGTGAACGCGACGCCGCTGGGCATGCAGGGCGAGCCCGGCCCGGTGCCGGTCGAGCGGCTCAACCCGGGCCAATTGGTGGTCGACACCGTGTACCACCCCATGGAGACTCCCTTCCTCGCCGCCGCCCGCGCCCGCGGGATCCACGCCGTCAACGGCCTGGGCATGCTCGTGCACCAGGCCGCGCTGGCGTTCGAGTCG
>DASXXX010000334.1:0-1961 GCA_036502765.1 Acidimicrobiia bacterium
GGCGACCGAGAACGCCGACAGGCGGTCGACCTCGTCGCCCCAGAGGTCGATGCGCACCGGGTGGTCGTCGGTCGACGGGTACACGTCGACGATCGACCCCCGCACCGCGACCTCGCCGCGCGCCTCCACCTGGTACTCGCGCCGGTACCCACCGGCCACGAGGCGGGCGACGAGCTCGTCGCGGTCGACCTGGTCGCCGGGCTTCACGACCACCGGCTCGACCTCGTCGGCGTGCGGGCCGAGTCGTTGGACGAGCGCGCGCACAGGTGCGACGACGACCTGCGGCGGGGTCCCCGTCCTGAGTCGCCACATCACGCGCTGGCGTCGACCCATCGTCTCGAACGACGGTGACACCCGCTCGAACGGCAGCGTCTCCCACGCCGGGAAGAGCTCGACTTCGTCGTCGCCGAGGAACTGTCCGAGGTCGCGCACGAGCCGCTCGGCCTCGGCCCCGGTCGGCACCGCCAGCAACAGCGGCCGGCGGGAGGTGACGCCGGCCAGCGCCGCCACGAACACCGACCGGGCGGCGTCGGGCACCGCCACCGTGGGCTGGCGGGCGATCACCGCGCGCAGCGCCGGCTCCTCGGCGAGGAGCGGGGCGAGAGCAGCGAGGGGGGGCGTGGAGGGGTTCGACGGATTCATTGGCGCGTCAACAACCGTATGGGTTGCCAGATGTTCAGTGAAATCAGTTGACGCGGTTCATGGCCGCGTCGACGCCGTCGGAGATGATCAGCTCGACGGCATCGGCGGCTTCTTCGAGCACGACGTCGATCTCGGCGCGTTCGCGCTTGGAGAACTTCTTGAGCACGTGGTCGGCCCCGTGCTCCTTCGACACCGGCTTCCCGACGCCGATGCGCACGCGGAGGAACGCGTCGGAGTGGAGGTGCGCCTTGATCGAGCGCAGACCGTTGTGGCCGGCGAGGCCGCCGCCCGTCTTCACCTTCAGTACGCCGACGGGCAGGTCGAGCTCGTCCTGCACCACCACGAGCTGCTCGGGCTCGACGCCGTAGCGACGGACCAACGGCGCCACCGCCAAGCCGGAGTCGTTCATGTACGTGAGCGGGATCGCCAGCGCGACCAACGACGGCCCGATGCGCACCTGGTCGGCCCGGGCGCGCTCCTTGCCCTTCTTCAGCGTGGCGCCGTGGCGCTTCGCCAGGAGCTCGACGACCTCGGCCCCGACGTTGTGGCGCGTGCGCACGTAGTCGTCGCCGGGATTCCCGAGCCCCACCACCAGCAGGTCGGCGGCGGTGCCCCGTCGCCGCAGCACCGGTTACTCGTCGCCGGAGTCGTCCGAGGCGTCGTCGGCGGATGCCTCGGCACCGCCCTCGCCGGCCTCGCCCTCGACGCCTTCGCCCTCTTCGCCCTCGACACCCTCGGTGGCGACGCGCGGCGCCGCGACCTGGGCGACGACGAAGTCGGACTCGGCCTCGGTGTCGACGCCTTCCGGGAGCGCGATGTCCTCGATCCGGAGCTGGTCGCCGATGGCGAGGCTCTCGACGTCGATCTCGATGGAGACCGGGATGTTGCCGGGCATGGCCTGGACGGTGAGGTGGAAGAGCAGCTGCTCGAGCAGGCCGCCGTCCCTCACGCCGGTGGCCTCACCGACGAGGTGGATCGGGATCTCGGCGCTCACCGCGACGTCGCGGTCGATGCGGATGAAGTCGACGTGGACCAGGATCCCCTTGGTGGGGTGGCGGTGGATCTGGCGGGCGAGCGTGAGCACGCTCTTGCCGTCGACGTCGAGGGTGATCAGCGTGTTGGCGCCCGACTCGCCGGCGAGGATGTGCTGCAGCTCACGGGCGGGGACGGTGACCGAGAGGGTGTCGGTGCCGAGGCCGTAGACGACAGCCGGCACGTTGCCCTCGCGGCGGAGGCGTCCGGAGTTGCGCGACCCCAGGAGGGTGCGCGGCTGGGCGAGGAGAGTGGTGTCAGGCATGGCGAAAGCAGGGCCTTTCAGC
>DASXXX010000335.1:0-8076 GCA_036502765.1 Acidimicrobiia bacterium
GATCGCGCGTCGGGCCGGCGTCACGTGGGGCACGCTCCAGCACCAGTTCGGGAGCCGAGAGCTCTTGTTGTTGGAGGTCCTCAACCGACGCTGGCACGACCTCCAGCACGAGATGGCGACCGCCGACGTCACCGGGACGACGTTGGAAGCGCGGCTGCACTCCGTGCTGGACGTGCTCGCGACGCATTACGGCGAACCCGCGCAACTTGCTTCGCTGCAGATCCTGCTGGATCTGAGTCGTGATCCCGAAGTGTCGAAGGCCACCAAGCGGGCGATCGACGAGCACGGCAAGCGCCTGATCGAAGCCTGGCAGCCGCTCTTCGAGCAGGCGTTGGGAGATGCCGCGCACGACGAGCTCCTGGTGCGGTACGCGTTCGTCACCCTGCGCGGCTACCTCACCGGCGATCTCATCGCGTCGAACATCACCGACACCCGTGACGATCAGGACGTCAGGGAGTTGCTCGTGCAGGGCGTGGCGAGCGCGATCCGACAACGGGCAGCCGATCATGGGCTTCGTCTGCGCTGACCGGTCAGGAGTCAGAGGTCGTAGAGGCGCGCCGCGTTGCCGGCACAGATCAGCTGGCGTTCATCGTCGGGAATGCCGGCGAACTGGCGCTCCACGACCGCGCGTGAGTTCGGCCAGGTGGTGGCGGGGTGGGGGAAGTCGGTCGACCAGAGGATGTTCTCGATGCCGACCATGTGCCGGAGCTGGAGGCCGACTGCGTCGTCCATGAAGGTGCACGCCATGTTGCGGTGGAAGTACTCGCTCGGCGTGAGCGCCATGCCCGGGAAGTCGTACGGGCCCGCAGCCTTGCGGTCGAGACTCGCGATGAATCCGGGGAGCCAGTAGAGGCTGGGTTCCACGAAGACGATCTTGAGCCCGGGGAACCGCTCGAGTGTCCCGGTGAGGATCCACCACGCGAACACCTCGGCCAACGCCAACGCGGGGAGTGACGTGAAGATGCCCATCTGAGGCGTGGGGTCGCGTCGGTAGACGTCGTAGAGCCAGTGCCGGTTGCCGAGATGGTGGCTGATCGAGATCCCGGTCTCCTGGAGCACGCCCCACAACGGGTTGTAGATCGGCTCGTGGTAGTCGGGGAGACCGATCTCACTCGGGAAGTTCGGGAGGTGCACGGACCGGGCGCCGAGGTCGGCGAGCCGGAGGACCTCGGACACGGCGTAGTCGATGTCGATGATCGGCACCTGGTACGAGACCACGAGGCGCTTCGGGTCGACCGACGCGAACTCGGCCATGAGATCTGTGAACGCGCGGCTGATCGGCTTCCAGTCGCCCTTGACGAGACCGAAGGCACGGAACGCGCTCACCTCCGAATACAGAACCTCGGCGTCGACGCCGTCGCGATCCATGGCCGCCAGGCGCGCGACCGGTTCCCGGTATCCGGGATCGCGGAACGCCTCCATGTCCCAGTCGTCGAGGGAGAGCTTCTTGCCTCCTTTGAGCTCGTCGTCGATCGCGGTCTGCTGCGCGATCGCGTCGTCGAACGCGTCGCGGAGCGCGCTCGGCACGCGCTCACGGATGGCGTCGACGCTGATCGCCACGTGTGAGTCCGCGGAGATGAGTCGCTCTCGTTGCATGGAGGCATACTAACTACTATGTTTCGGCGCGTGCAACGACCGGCGCCGATCGTGACCGAGGACTCCGCCGCGTTCTGGGACGCCGCCGACGAGGGCCGGCTGGTGGCCCAGCGGTGCGCGGCGTGTGGCCGGCTGCGGCATCCACCCCGCCCGATGTGCCCCGAGTGCAACTCGCTCGAGGTCGAGGTGGTGGAGCTGTCGGGACGAGGCGTCGTGTACAGCTACGCGCTCTTGCACCATCCGCAGCATCCGGCGTTCGAGTACCCGGTGCCGGCGGTGCTCGTCGACCTCGACGAGGGCATCCGCATCGTGTCGAACGTGGTCGGGGTCGAACCCGGCGACATCCGCATCGGCCTCCCGGTGCACGTGGAGTTCGTGCCGACCGACGGTGAGCACCAGGTGCCGGTGTTCCGACCGGTCGACGCCGACGAATCGGCGGCCCGATGAGCTCGCCGGCCTTCGGGGGCATCGCCGCGATCGCGGGCATCGGGCAGACCGAGTTCTCGCGCCGGGCCGGTCGCAGCGAGCTCCAGCTCGCGTGTGAGTCCATCACCGCCGCGCTCACCGATGCCGGGCTCCGGCCTGCCGACGTCGACGGCCTCGTGAGCTACACCGTGGACCCGGTCGAGGAGACCGAGCTCGTCCGGTCCGTCGGCTTCCCCGAGATCGTCTACTCGAGCCGGATCCCGTACGGCGGCGGCGGCTCGATGGGCGTGCTGTTGCACGCCGCCAGTGCGATCGCGAGCGGCGCGGCCGACGTCGTCGTCGCCTACCGCGCCATCCGCGCCCGCTCCGGAGCGTCGCGCTTCGGGAGCGCCAAGACGTCGCCGAGCCCGACGTCCGCACACTCGGGGACGACCGCGATGCAGTGGTGCACGCCGTTCGGCGTGCTCACGCCTGCCTCGTGGATGGCGCTGAACTCGACCCGGTACATGCACGAGTTCGGGGTCACGAGTGAGGACTTCGGGCGCGCGGTCGTGCAACTGCGCGCGTACGCGGCGACGAACCCGAACGCCTGGGGCTACGAGCGGCCCATCACGCTCGAGGAGCACCAGGAGTCGCGCTGGATCGCCGAGCCGTGCATCCACCTGCTCGACTGCTGCCAGGAGACCGACGGCTCGGTCGCGGTGGTGATCACGTCGGCCGAGCGCGCCGCCGACCTGACGGCGACGCCCGTGCGCATCGCGGCCGCGAGCGGCGCCGGCCTCTTCGAACAGGAGATCGCGACCGACCACTACCGGCCGGACCTCTCGGTGATGGACGGCTCGGTCGCGCTCGCGGCGCGGCTGTTCGACCGGTTCGAGATCTCGCGCGACGACATCGACGCCGCCATGATCTACGACGCGTTCTCGCCGATCCTCCTCATGCAACTCGAGGCCCTCGGCTTCTGCGCTCCGGGAGAGGCGAAGGACTTCATCGCCGACGGCAACCTCGCCCTCGACGGCGCGCTGCCGTGCAACACCAACGGCGGTCTCATCGGCGAGGGCTACATCCACGGCCTGAACCTGGTGGTCGAAGCGACGCGTCAGCTCCGTGGCACGGCGGTGAACCAGGTGCGCGACGCGCGTGCGGTGCTGGTGACCGCGAGTCGGACCGGCGCAGTGCTCGCGACCTGATCGGGACCGCGAGGCGAGGAGGCGGAATGAGCCGCATCGTGTCGACCATCGGGATGATCGACGTGATCGGGGTGCAGGATGGCGCCTCGTTCGTGTCGCCCGGCATCTTCGGCGCCCCCGATCTCGCCTCGCATCGCGCGCTGGTCGGCGCCGACGGCCGTGTCGAACTGCCCATCTCGGCGTTCGTCGTCCGCTCTCGTGGCATCACGGCGTTGATCGATACGGGACTCGGCGATCGGACCGTCGAGTGGAAGCCGGCAAGCGAAGGACCACAGAAGCTCACCGGTGGGCGGCTTCCCACGGCGCTCGCCGAAGTCGGCGTGGCCCCGGACGACATCGACGTCGTCCTCCTCACACACTTGCATCTCGACCACAACGGGTGGGTCTGGTACGACGACGCGCCGACCTTCCCGAACGCGACGGTTCGTTTCGGTGCGCCCGACTGGGACGCGCTCGTCGAGGGAAACGAGGGTGATTCGGCGCGCATGATGCGCTCGCTCGCCGACCTCGGACGCGTCCAACCGATCGACGCCGACGGTGAGGTGCTCCCGGGCATCAGCGCCCTGGCCACGCCCGGGCACACACCCGGTCACACGATGTACGTGCTCGCCTCGGGTGGCGAGCGCGCCATGATCCTCGGCGACGCCATCTCCTGTCCGGTGCAGATCGAGGCGCCGGAGCTCGAAGCCCTCGCCGACGTGGATCGGCAGTTGGGCATCGTGACGCGAGATCGCATCCTGCGAGAGCTCGAGGGGAGCGACACGCTCGTCGGCGGACCGCACTTCCCGGGCTTGGCGTTCGGGCGCGTCGTCGTGGCCAACGGGCGACGCACCTGGTCCTAGCTCGATGTCATCGAGCACGCACGGATCACAGCGTGGAGTCGATCACGCTCCAGAGCTTGCGGACGTCGCCGAACGGGTCATCGACCACCGACGTCGTCTCGTCGATCACCGTCGTCGAGCGGGTGTCGGTGCTGTAGGTCGGCCACTCGGGCGCGTGCACGCTGTGCGGGGCTCCGTGCCGCGCGAACGCGATCCACGTGTCGCTCACGAGATCGGTGAGAGGACCGTCCACTCCGAAGCGGAAGATGTGGCGCAGCTCGGCGCCGTGGTACGCAGGTGGCGGCGTGAAGAGGTACCGGTACACGGGCGCGGTCGCCGCGTCTGCCTTCGAGTCGGTGGTCTGCTCGACCCCGACGTGCGCGTAGTCGGTGAAGATCTCGCCGAACAACATGCCGGGCCCCGCGTCCGGGAACCGCGCACGGTAGGCCTCGATGGGACCGTCGGTGCCGTACCCCGTGTCCTTCCGACCGATCACACCGCCCAACATGGCGCGCAGGCCCGCGTCGCCCATGGCGCCGAGCGCGGGGTTCGCGCCGACGCCGCGGAACTCGTCGATGGTCGTCCCGGCCAGCAGCGGGACGGACGCGCACGTGCCGCGTGCGAGCATCTCGCGCGGTTGTGCGGACAGCACGACGCCGTCGACGACGCCCGAGAACACCATCGACCCGAACCGCTCGGTGGCGATCGCCGCCGCATCGACGATGTGCTCGACCGGAAGCGCCTGCAGGTGCTCGAGGTCGCCGGGCGCCACTCCGACCTCGCCGAGTACGAAGGCGGCGAGCTCCGCGGGGTCCATGCGGGCGCCGACGCGTCGCGCGGAGCCGCTCTGGCAGACCGCGCGGTGGAAGAGACCCTCCGCCGTGGGCATGGCGAGCAGGATCCCGACCTTCTGACCGCCGCCCGACTGACCGAACACCGTGACGTTGTCGGGGTCACCGCCGAACGACGAGATCTCGTCCCGCACCCACTCGAGCGCGGCGGCGAGATCGAGGAAGCTGACCATGCCGGCAGACGCGAGGTCGTCCCCCATCGTGGGACCGAGGTGCAGCAAGCCGAGCACCCCGAGTCGGTGGTTGACCCCGACCACCACGACGTCACCGCGACGAGCCAACTCGGCTCCGTCGTAGAGAGGACTGGACGCGGTGCCTGCGTGGAGACCGCCGCCGTGCAACCACACCATCACCGGGCGGCGGGCGTCGTCAGAGACCCCAGGGGTCCACACGTTGACGACGAGGCAGTCTTCGCCCTCCTCGGCGGGATCGGTCATCCCGTCGACGACCTCGGTGCGCTTGCGGCGGCCGCCCGTCATGTCGACCTGCGGGCAGCTCGGGCCGAAGTCGAGCGCGTCACGTACCCCAACCCACGGTTCGACGGGCGCGGGCGCACAGAAGCGGCGCGCACCAGCCGTGGTCGCCGCGAACGGCACTCCCTTGAACGTACCGACGCCATCCGTGACCGCGCCGCGCACGCGGCCGAACGAAGTCACCACGTCGACGAACTCCTGCGTTGCCACGTCGCCGCCTTTCACGCGATGCCGTGCGACCGGTCAGGTCGTCAGCTGTACCAGAGCTCCTCGAACACGGCGTTCGACTCGACGAGCTTGTCGACGTCGGCGTCGTCGTAGCCGTACTCGCGCATGATCTCGCGTGTGTGCTGGCCGACGACCGGCGGTGGCCCGAAGATGCGCTGTGGCGTGTCGGAGAAGTCGATCGTCACGCCGAACTGCTCGTAGCGTCCGAGCTTGGGATGCTGCTGCTTGACGACCAGACCGAGCTCCTGCATCTCAGGGTCGTCGTGCACTCGAACACCGAAGTCGCCGTCGGCGATCTCACACGGGACACCACCACCGTCGAGCGCTGCGAACGCTTCACCCGCGGTGCGCGACGCGAACCACGGCTCGAGCTGCGCTCGGAGCTCGGGGTCGGCAGCCAACGCGTCGACTCCGACCACCGATGCAAGGGCGTGCTGCTCGCCGGCGGAGATCGCGGCGAGGCAGATCCAGCCGTCGCGGGTCTCGTAGAGCGCGTAGCGGCCCGACAACCCGAGCTGCATCGCGTCGAGCTGGGGGCGGGGAAGCGGCGTGCCGTCAGGTCGCAGCGACGCCATGGACGCGCACAGCATCCCCGCGTTGAGGATCGACGTGTCGACGGCTTGCGGGGTGCCCGTGCGCGCGCGGTGATACAGCGCCTGGACCAGCCCGATCGCCGACAGGAACCCGTTGCCCGTGTCGCCGAGCGACGTGAGACCCCAGAAAGGTCGTCCGCCGTCGTGACACCCACCGTCCTCGTAGGTGACGCCGGCGAGCGAGCATCCGGTCTGGTCGTTGCCCGGCGAGTCGGACCGGGGTCCGCGGTCGAACCCACGCGTGTGCACGTAGATGAGGTCGGGGTTGATCTGACGGAGCGACGCTTCGTCGACGCCGAGGCGGTGGAGCGCGTCGCGTCGCATGTTGGAGTGCACCACGTCAGCGCGCTCGACGAGTCGGTGCAGCACCGAGAGTCCCTCGGCGGTCTTCAGATCGATACCGATGCTGCGCTTGCCACGGTTCGCGCCGTACGCAATGTGGTTCTGGTGCCAGAACGGGTCCCGGGTGGCGTTCACCTTGATGACGTCGGCGCCGAGATCGGCGAGCAACTGCGTGCCGTACGGACCCGCAACTGCGAACCCCAGGTCGATCACGGTGATCCCGTCGAGGGGCGCACGCCGCGATCGCTGCTCCACGTCGTCTTCGTCGTGCCGAGTGGCCGCTGGCCCGCGTGACGCCGCCTCCGCGCGAACCTCGGCGGTGTGTTCGCCCAACGCGGGAACTCCACGCTGCACCCGGCCGGGGGTCTCGCTCAGCCCGTACAGGATTCCCATCTGACGAAGCGTCCCGTGTTCCGGGTGTGCCACATCGACGACAGCTCCGTCCGCCTCGAGCGCCGGATCGACCAGGGCCTCTTCGGCGGTGCGCACGGGCTGAAGCGGCACGCCGGCCCGGGCGCCGATCGTCGTCCACTCGTCGCTCGGGAACCGACGGACCGCCGCGGTCATCAGCGGGAAGTAGTGCGCGAGCACGATGAGGTTCTCGAGATCGCTGTCGATGCGCTCTGGGTCGTCCCGTTGCCGATCGACGTCTCGTCGCAGGGCAAGCGTCTCGCCGTCGGCGCTCGAGAGTACGAACGCCGGGTTCGGGACCCACTGCTGGATCCAGCGCCCGTCGGAGCATTCGAACATGCCCTTCGTCGCGCGGCGGTCGTAGACCCAGGTCCGGAAGCGCCGGGAGTCGCTGTCCTCGGCCCGGATCCACTTCGACGCCGTCGCCAGGAATGCGCTCTGGAGCAACGATGTCTCGACGTGCTGACCGCGTCCTGTGTGTTCCCGGGCGAACAACGCAGCGCTGATCCCCAGCGTCGCGTTCAGCGCGGCGTAGAAACTCAACCACGGTGTGTACGTGAAGATGGGCCCATCACGTGGTGATCCGGGTTCCATTCCTTCGGGAATCTCGAGGTCGGGGAGATACGGCTCCTCGCGGTTCATGTGTGTCATCGCACCGCCCACGTGGCCACGCTGTTCGTGCAGCGTCCCGCAACGCGCCGCGACCAGCGCGTCGTAGCCGGGCCGGTCACGAAATGACGTACGCGAGCCGTACGCCGTCACCGACGTGTACACGAGCCGCGGGTTGGCCGCGCACAGCCGGTCGGCGTCGATGCCCAGCCTGGCCGTGACACCCGGCGAGAACGTCTCCAACACGACGTCGGCGTCCCGGGCGAGCGCGTGGAACACCTCGCAGTCCTCGGCGTCATGCAGATCGAGCACCGCGCTGCGCCGTCCGCGCAACCAGGTTGCGTACCCCGCCGAACCCCTGAACCGGACACCGCCCGGGGGCTCGACCTTCACCACGTCGGCGCCGTGGTCGGCAAGCAACATCCCGGCGACGGGCCCGGCGATCCCGGACGAGAGGTCGAGCACACGAATGCCCTCGAGGACGCTGGCCATGGGACACCTCCACGAGGGCTGCAACCGAAGCAGTCATAGTAGTT
>DASXXX010000336.1:0-3234 GCA_036502765.1 Acidimicrobiia bacterium
ACGGTTCCGCTTCGAGTTCGCCGGCCTCGTCGAGCAGTACCCGGACATCGAGCGTGAGAGCTCCGGCGATCCGACGTTCGCCATAGGCGGTCGGGACATCGTCGAAGAACTGGGCGACGACAACGGCTCGACGGTCGAAGCCTCCATCGACGGGCGCCCGGTGGCCCGGGGCCGCCTGCTGGCGACGACCGGGGATGTCGGGGACAGCGAGTACACGCCGGGGAGTTCGGACCGTCTGAACGTGGGCGACGTCGACCTCATCCTGGAGTTGATGAAGGTTGACGGGCGGGACGTCGCGCTGGTGATCGAACAGGTGGGCACCTGATGGACTTCGCAACATGGGGCGTAAGCGATGGAGCCCTCGTCATACCCGTCGACGTCATGCCCGACCGGGTCGCCCGAACGTTCATCGGCCCCGGCCTGCGCTACGAGCTCACCGAGGATGGCGTCCGCGACCATGGGGCCAGCGGACCCGCCGCTGACTTCGTCCCGGATCCGGCGTTCGACCGGATGTTCCACCGCCTGCTCGGAGGGGACGACATGTCGGGCTGGGGGGACTGGTGAGCTTCATGGCGTACGGCGTCACGGCCGACGGCGAGCGGCGGTACCTGTCGACGATGCGGTTCGCACTGACGCGCACGGTCGTGAGCATGGACCTGCGCGACACCGACGTGGGCGAGTTCGAGCGGATCGAGCTGGCGTGGGAGCCGGATCCGCCGACGCTTGGCGGACGGCTGAGTGATCCGTACGTGATGGAGCGCGGGTTCACCGCCGGCGGCGGCGATATCGGCCTGCTCGACTGGTCCTTCACGCCGATCCCTCCCGATGTGCCGCGCTGACGTCCGCCCCGCCGCCGAGTCCGCGCTCGCCGCACTCCTCGACGACATGGCGCGCGCGCTGGCCGAATGGGTGGGCGTCGACCGCGCCGACGTGACGATCGGGCCGGTCGACCTCGGGGCGCCGGAGCCGGACGGGGAATACTGATCGACATGCGTAACAAGCGGCTCGCGAAGGATCCCGACCCCGACGGCGTCCAAGCCCGCGTCGACGAGATGATCGGGCTGATCGAGGCCCGACGCCTCACGTCCGATCAGGTGACGGCGCTCAACGCCGCGCTGTTCGATCTGGCCAAGGAGCAGGCGGGGCAGATGTACAGGCAGATCCGTGACGCCATCAAGGGGACCCCGTGACCGACCAGATGTCTCTCGGCTCCAGATTCGACGACGTGGCGGGCAGGTTCTCGCGGCTGGCGGCGCACTATCGAGGTCTGGCGGACGGGGAGCGCGATCCTTCGATGAAGGCGCTCCATCTGGAGACCGCTGCTGCCCAGCAGAAGGCGGCCGACGATCTTCGAGGTGTGGCGGACGATCTGACGGCCGGCACACATGGGAGCGCGACTTGACCTCCTCCCCGCCCTAAAGGACGGGGATTCCCACCCTCGCGGGTGAAATCTTCCTGCTTCCGCTCCCCGAAGGGAGGTTCCGACAGATGCCTTACCGACTACCGTCGGCTCGGTCTTACTCCGTCTCCACAGGCCGTAACCGCCAGCACATCCACAGGCGGTATGATGATCTGGTGACATACGAACCGACGCAGGCTCGTCGTATTGCCGCCGGGCTCTGCAAGGACTGCGGCGCCAGCCGTGAACCGGATGGCACAACACGGTTCTGTCGCCCCTGCGCCAACCGTCACAGCGCGCGGCAGTCGGAACGCAAGACCCGGCTGCGCGGACACTGGGCGTCGGATGTTGCGACATGTAACGGGTGTGGCGCCGCGCTGCCTGACGACCAGTTTAAGAACTGCGGGCAGTGCCGAGTAAGCAAACGCAAGTACCACCACAGCTACGGCAAGGACCGACGCGCCGCTAGGCGCGAGGCGGGAATGTGTGCCACATGCGCCAACCCTGTCGTAGGAACGAGCCGATACTGCCGGAGGCACTGGCTGCTCGACGGCGTAGGGCGACACTATGGGTTCCAGGCAAATCAGGTCGACGATCTTTGGGGCATGCTTGAGGCGCAAAACTTCAGGTGCCACTACACCGGCGTAGAGCTGATACCTGGCCAGAACGCCAGTCTGGATCATCGCATACCCCGCAGCCGGGGAGGGGATCCGTTCGACATCGACAACTGCGTCTGGTGCGACCGTCTGATTAACGCATTCAAGAACGATCTGACCGAAGACGAATTCGTGGCACGGTGCCGAACGGTGGTCGACAGGCTCGGTTAGCGCACGGCCTGCTCGGGGGTCGGGTAGAAGCGGTACTTGAACGCCCGCTTCACCTGCCGCCCCATGCCTCACATTCTATCGGATCTCATGTGAAAGGGGGCGGCGCTTCCTCCCCGGCCTGAACGCCGGGGTCTCCGCGCCGCAAACCCGATGACAACCCGCCCGACGAGGACGATCGGCAGCACCGTCGCCACCTGCCCGCTCTGCGGCTGGGAGTTCGAGTACCCGATCGTGAGTGGACTGGCCCCCGCGGACGCCGCGCAGATCGTGGCCACCGTCGACCCGGTCGATCTGGTCGTCGAGCTCGTGCATGCCTCGCTCGTCGCGCACGCCGAACGGATCGAGATCGTCCTGTTGGGGCACGCCGCTGCTTTCCACCGCGCGTACACGGGCGAGGAGTTCGCCAAGATGGTTGCCGAGAACGCAACGTTGAGGAGCGACGCGCATGGCCAGCAGTGACAACATCGGGGCTGACGTCGACCTCGTGCTGTTCGTCAGTCGCGATGCCAACGGCGTGACCGTCAAGGCGCTGACCAGCGTGGCCGAGTCGAGCGTCCTGAGCGTCGCCGAGTCGGGGCGGGAGTCCGTCTCCGATGGGGGCGGTCTCCGGATGAAGGCGGCCGACCGGATCGTGGGCTTCGAGTTCGCGGGTGCCGCCGGAAGCCTAGCCCTCGCGCGCGGACGGGACATCGCTGCCGCCCTCGCCATCCTCGCCGAGCGGGGCGTGCCGGGCATCGAGATCGTGCCGTGAGTCCGACCGTCACTCGCCAACACGTCCGCCTCTGTCGCTGCCCTTCGCTCGTCGCCCACCTCGACCGGCTTGCGGCGAAGGCGATACGAGAGCGCGAAGCGATGTTCTTTGCGGACGACGACTGTGGCGCGAGCGGGTCGGGCCGAAAGGAGGGCGCGCGATGAGTCACCGAACCCTCTACGTCCGCTTCCCCGACGGCAGCGTGCGTTACGGGCTGTTCCACAACACGACTGACACGCCCTACTCGAATCACCTGT
>DASXXX010000337.1:0-2461 GCA_036502765.1 Acidimicrobiia bacterium
GGTCCCCCACCACGACCCCGGCATCGCCATAGCGCTCCCGGATGATCCCGACCGTCGGTGCTTCGGGCTTGCCGGCCACCTCGGGGGCGACGCCGGCCGCGGTGGCCACGGCGGCGACGATCGAGCCCGCGCCCGGAATCAGCCCGCCCGGCACCGGGTAGGTGGCGTCGAGGTTGGTGGCGACGAAGCGGGCGCCGTCGCGCACGGCGCGCGAGGCCCGATCGAGGCCATCGACGTCGACGTCGAGGTGGAACCCCACGACCACGGCCTCGGCGGGGCCGTTCTCGACGGCGTGGAGGCCGGCGTCGGCCAGGGCCTCGCGCACGCCGGGGCCGCCGCACACGAGGACCCGCGCCCCGGGCGCGAGCGAGTGCTGCAGCATCCACGCCGCGGCCATGGCGCTGGTGACGACGTCGTCCGGCGCCGCCGGGATCCCCATGCGACCGAGCTTGGCCACGACGTCGCCGACCGGCGAGCTCGAGTTGTTCGACACGAACGCCACGCGCAGCCCGGCGTCGCGCAGCGCGGCGATGCCGCCCGCCGCGGGCGCGATGGCTTCGTCACCGCGCCACACGACGCCGTCGAGGTCGCACGCCACGACCGCCGGAGCGGTCGCCGGAGATGTCGTCGCCGGAGGGGTCATGGGCGGTCGGTCATCGGCCGCTCACGCGTCTTCGGCGACCCGGGCCAGGGCGGCGCGGTAGTCGGCCTGGTCGGGCCGCATGGCCACCGCCAGCTTCAGGTGCCGACGGGCGCCGAGCTCGTCGCCGGTCCGGATGAGGCACAGCCCCAGCCCGAAGTGGGCGTAGTCGTTGACCGGCTCGATCTCCACTGCCCGCTCGAACTCCTCGCTCGCCTGCGTGAACCGGCCGCTGCGGTAGTAGGCGCGCGCCAGCGTCTCGCGCACCGACGCCTTGTCGGGCTCGAGGTCGCGTGCCCGCTCGAGCGCGATCACCGCGGCGTGCGGGTTCTGCGACGAGAGCAGGCGGTTGCCTTCCTGGAACGCGTCGTACGCGGACTGCATGGGGAGCTCCTCTCCGAATCGGGCCCACCCGGTGTGCGAGACTCCGGGCGCTCCTGTACCTCGCCCCCGACTGAATCGCGATCGTGCCCCGATTTCTTCCCTTCCCCGGCATCCGCTACCGCTCCCGAGACATCACCGCGGTCAGCGCTCCACCCTACGACGTGATCGAACCGGAGGCGCGTGCCGCGCTCGAGGCGCGCGACCCGCACAACGCGGTGCGATTGATCCTCCCCGACACGTACGACGGCGCCGCGGCCACGCTGGCCCGTTGGCGCGACCAGGGCGTGCTCGTCACCGACGACACCCCCACGTTGTCGATCTACCGGATGGACTTCACCGGTGACGACGGCCTCTCCCAGCGCACCACCGGCGTGCTCGGCGCACTCGCCCTCGACGACGACGGCGGCGGCGTCATGCCGCACGAACGCACGCTCCCGAAGGCCAAGACCGACCGGCTCGAGCTGCTGCGCGCCACCCGCGCCAACCTCGACCCGATCTGGGGCCTGTCGCTCCACGGCGGGCTGTCCGCACTGCTCGCACCGGGGAACGCCGAGCCCGACGCGACCGCGGTCGACGAGGACGGCTTCCACCACTCACTGTGGCGGATCGACGACCCCGATCGTCTGCGCGCCATCTCCGACGCGGTGGGATCGGAGTTGGTGGTGCTCGCCGACGGCCACCACCGCTTCGAGACCGCCAACAACTACCGCCGTGAACGGCGCGAGGCCGGCATCGACGACCCCGGCGCCGACGCGATCATGACCCTCATCGTCGAGCTCGCACCCAACCAGCTGTGCGTGCGCGCCATCCACCGCCTGCTCTCCGGCGTCGCCGCCGCCCTTCCTGGAGGAGGCGACCTCCGTGACGCGCTGGGGGGGCCGTTCTTCGTCCACGCCGCCGGGCCGAACGTGCCCGCGGGCGTCGCCGCGCTCGAAGTGGCCATGCGTGACGGCGGTGGCCTCGGCCTCGTCGACCGCGACGGGCTCGCGCTGCTCATGCCCACCGCCGAGCTCGAACTGGCGATGACCGAGCTCCCCGTCGAACTGCGCGACGTCGCGTCCGCAGCGTTCGACGCCGGCGTGCTCCCCGCCGTCCCCGGCGTGTCGCTCGCCTACCGCAACGACGCGCAGACCGTCGCCGCTGCAGTGGCCAAGGGCGACGCCGACGCCGCCGTGCTGCTGCGCCCGGTGAGCGTGGAGACCATCCGCGCCGCGGCCGCAGCCGACCTCCGCATGCCGGAGAAGACGACGTTCTTCGCGCCCAAGCCCCGGACCGGCATGGTGTTCCGCAGCCTGAACGCCTGACCTGTCGCGGTCGAGCTAGTTGACTTCCCAGGTGGCGCCGGTGCCGATGAGCTTGGCGAGGTCGCCGGGGCCCTGACGCTCGGACGCGGTGACCAGCTGACGTTGCACCTCGGCCTCGTACGTCGGTCGGGAG
>DASXXX010000338.1:0-20392 GCA_036502765.1 Acidimicrobiia bacterium
ACGAACGGACTCCAGCTCACCACCGCGTAGCCCCGGGCGTCGATGCCGCGCCGCCCCGCGCGGCCGGTGAGCTGCGTGTACTCCCCCGGGGTGAGGAACTCGTGGCGTTCGCCGGTGAACTTGGAGAGCTTCTCGATCACCACCGTGCGCGCCGGCATGTTGATGCCGAGCGCGAGGGTCTCGGTGGCGAACACCACCTTGGCGAGGCCGGCGGAGAAGGCCTCCTCGACCGCTTCCTTCATCGGCGGGACCATGCCGGCATGATGGGCGGCGAAGCCGGCCTCGAGCCCGGCCAGCCACTGGTCGTAGCGGAGGACGTCGAGATCGGCGTCGGCGAGACCCGCGGTCTTCGCCTCGGCGATGGCGCGGATGCGGTCGCGCTCCCCCGGTTCGGTGAGCCGCAGCCCCGCGGCCAGGCACTGCTCGACGGCCTGGTCGCACCCCTTGCGGCTGAACACGAAGCAGATCGCCGGCAGCATCCCCTCGGCGGCGAGGAGGTCGGCGGTCTCGACCCGGCTCGGGGTGCGCATGCGCGACCGCGGCCGGCCCCGCCAGCGGGGGTCGCGCGCGTTGTTGGCGTCGAGCCGTGCCGCCTCGGGGTTGGGACGGAGCTCGCCGTCGGGCGCGACCAGAAAGGTGGGCAGCAGGTGGAGCTCGTCGGTGCCCCGCTCCCCCACCAGGTAGCGGTGCTCCAGGGTGACCGGCCGGTGCTCCTCGATGATCGCTGCGGTGCTGCCGCGCACCGTCTCGATCCACGCCGCGACCTCCTCGGCGTTCGACACCGTGGCCGAGAGGCACACGAGCGTGACCTCGGGCGGGAGGTGGACGATCACCTCCTCCCACACCGGGCCCCGGTAGCGGTCCTGGAGGTAGTGCACCTCGTCGAGCACCACGTAGCGCAGCCCGTCGAGCGCGGGCGATGCCGCGTAGATCATGTTGCGCAGCACCTCGGTGGTCATCACCACGATCGGTGCGTCGCCATTGACCGCGTTGTCGCCGGTGAGGAGCCCGACCGCGTCGCTGCCGTGCTCGCGCACGAGGTCGCCGTACTTCTGGTTGGACAGGGCCTTCAGCGGCGTGGTGTAGAAGACCTTGCCGCCGTCGGCGCGGGCCTTGACGATCGCGTACTCGGCCACCAGGGTCTTGCCCGACCCGGTGGGTGCGGCGACCAGTACGCCCTGGCCGGCGTCGAGGGCGTCGAGCGCGAGCGTCTGGAACCGGTCGAGCGGGAACCCGCGTCCGGCTTCGAAGCTCGCCCGCACGCCGCCGCCGCCTTCTACCGGGCCACTCAGGGCGTCGACGTGGTCGCCGGCGCGGTGGTCTCGGCTGGGAGCGTCGTTGGCGCGAGCGTCGTGGTCTCGCCGGCCACGGTGGTGGGCGTGGTGACGGTCGTGTCGTTCGTCGTCGTCGTTCCGGAGTCGCGGTTCGGCCGCACGAACCAGATCAGCGTGGCGGTGACCACGATCACCGCGAGCGACGCGAGCATGGCGATGGCGACCTCACGACGATCCCGCGGCGGCTTCCACCCCGACCCGCGCTTCGATCCCTTCCGCTGGGGACTCATCGTTTCATGAACCTTCCGATGATGATCGACGCCTCGTAGAAGATGTACATCGGGACGGCCATCGCGAACAACGAGTACGGGTCCTGGCTCGGCGTGATGATCGCCGCGAACGCCACGATGATCACCGCCGCGTACCGGCGCCAGTGGCGGAGCTGCGCGGTGGTGAGGACGCGGGCGATCAGGAGGAACACCAGGATCACCGGGAACTCGAACGACAACCCGAACGCCAGGATCATCAGCGAGACGAGCGAGATGTACTTGTCGGCGGTGAGCAGCGGCTGGAGGTCGGAGCCGCCGATGCCGAGCAGGAACTTGAGGGCGGGCTCGAGTGTGAGCAGCGCCACGATGCCGCCCATCACGAACAACACGATCGACGAGGCGACGAATGGGATCGCGTACTTCTTCTCGTTGCGCGTGAGACCCGGGGTGATGAAGCGCCACAGCTGCCACAACCACACCGGCAACGCGAGCACGATGCCGCCGTAGGTGGCGATCTTCAGCCGGGTGGCGAACGCGTCGAGCGGCCCGGTGAAGATGAACTTGTTCGGCGTCCCCTTGGGGGCGGCGTCGTTGTAGAACCGGATCAGCCAGCTGATGATCTCGGGAGCGAAGATGAACACGACCGTCCCCGCCACCACGACGGCCACGATCGAGATCATCAATCGCCGACGGAGTTCGCCGAGGTGCTCGAAGACCGTCATCCGGCCTTCGGGGTCGCTCTCCTTCTTGGTGCGGAACGGCACGGTGCGAATCAGGTCGGTTCGCTCGGTGCGTCCGGCTCAGGACTCGGGAGCGGGGCCGCGACTTCGGGTACGGACTCGGTGGTCGCCTCGGGCACAGCCGCCTCGGGCGTGGCCGCCTCGGGCGTGGCGTCCTTCGGGGGCAGCATGGGGACTGCCTGCTGCTCCACGGTTGCGGACGACGGCGAATCGAACTCCGACACCACGTCGCGCAGCTCGCTCTTGAGGTGCTGCTGCACGCGGCGGAACTCGCGGAAGCCCTTGCCCACCTGCTTGGCGATGTCGGGCATCTTGTTGGGGCCGAAGACCAACAACGCGATCACGAGGACCACGAGGATCTCGGCGGGGCCGAGCGAGGGCATCGGGGTTCCTTTCCGCCGGGCTGACCCGACGACAGCCTAACCCCGCCGGTACCGGCCCTTACGACGGGCGTCTAGGACCGGTGTTCGTCGTGGCGCGGCTCTTGGGATGCCGCGGCGGACGTCGGACGGCCCACCGGCTCCCGGTCGAGGTGCCGACGCGTGGTGCGGGTGTCGGCTTGGACCCCGGCCACCTGGCGCGAGATCGCATCACGGAATTCGGTGAACTCTCGGACCGAGGGCTCGACGTCGTCGCCGTGGCGACGGGCGGCGTATGCGGCAGCGGCCGCACCGACACCCAAGACCACCACGACCACCCAGACGGCCATCATGGGGGGATGCTACTCGGGTGTCGTGCGCCGGACCAAGGCCACGAGGTCGTCGAACCAGGCGTCGTCCTCGAGCAGCACGTGCAGGTCGAGGAGGTCGTCGGGCGTCAACGGCGGGCCGGCTCGGAGCTCGGCGAGCTCGGCAGGCCAACGCCAGGTCTCCTGCGGGGCGCCGGCGGACACGAGGAGGTCCACGATCCGCGGGCTCGCCTCGCGGTGCACCGTCTGCTCGCACCCAGGGCACCGGAACCGGTACGCGCTGGGGACGTCGTCGTCATGGCACACCCGGACGGTCAGGTCGTCGATGTGCAGCTGCACGTCCCCGCACCCCGGGCACTGGGCTCGCACTGTGGTCATGTCGGGCCCACCTCCCACATAGCTCGTGGCCCACTTGCGTGCAGGCATCGGCACGTCGGCCGGGCCACTTGAGATCGGGTGCCCGAGTGCGACAGGGGTAACAATCACTGCGTGGCAGTTCCGATCACCTTCGCCCACCGCGGCGCCAGCGCCGATGCCCCCGAGAACACCCTGGCCGCCTTCCGTCTGGCCCTCGATCTGGGGGCCCGGGGCCTGGAGTCCGACGCCCGCCTGAGCGCCGACGGCGAGGTGGTCCTGGTCCATGGGGCGATGGCCCGGGCGGGCTGGCGGCGCAAGCGGGTCGCCCAGAGCAGTGCCGACGAGCTGGCCGAGCTCGACGTCCCCCGTCTGGCCGACCTCTACGCCCAGCTCGGGACCGACTACGAGCTCTCGCTCGACGTGTACGACCCCGCCGCCGGCACCGTGCTGCTCGATGTGGCCCGGGAGGCCGGGGCGCTCGATCGCCTGTGGCTCTGCTCCTCGAAGACCCCGCTCCTGGTGAAGCTGGGGGCCCGGGCGCCCGAGGCGCACCTGGTGCACTCGATCCGGCGGCGCCGGCTCGACGTCCCGCTCGAGCGCCACGCCGCGCTCCTCGCCGAGCGGGGCATCGGGGTGGTCAACATGCACCGCTCCGACTGGAGCACGGGGCTGGTCGGGTTGTTCCACCGCTTCGACGTGCAGGCGTTCGCGTGGGACGCACAGGAGGTGCGTCACCTCCGCGAGTTGTTGGCGATGGACGTCGACGCGCTCTACTCGGACCACGTCGCGCGCATGGTCGCGACCGTGGGCGAGTTCCGCACCTGATCGCCGAATCGGGCGATCTACATGAAGCCGATGCGTCCCGGCGGCCAGATGCGGAGGAAGACGCGGCCGACGATGCTCGATTCCTTGATCGGGCCGTTGACGCGCGCGTCGGAGGAGTTGGTGCGGTTGTCACCCATCACGAACACCTTGCCCGCGGGCACCTTGCAGCCTCCCTCCGGACTGTCGGCGTCGCACACGAGGACCCGCTTGCCCGCCGCATTCGTGATGTACGGCAGTGTGGTGGGGATCTCGGTGACGGTGCCCTTGGGGAGGTAGCTCTCGTCGAGGAGCCGACCGTCGATGCAGACGCGGTTGGTCTCGCACTGGGTGATGGTCTCGCCCGGGAGCGCGATCACGCGCTTCACGAGGTCGTCGATGTCGGTGCGGTGCCACTCGAGGTTGGGTTCGGCCGCGAACACGACGATGTCGCCGCGGTGGAGGTCGTGGAGGTCGTAGCTCAGCTTGTTGACGAGGACGCGGTCGCCGACCTCGAGCGTCGGCACCATCGACTCCGACGGGATGTAGAAGGCCTGGAAGAGGAACGTCTTGATGACGATGGCGATGACGATCGCCACCACGATGAGGATCCCCCACTCCAGCGCGGCACGCTTCGCGCTGCGCTTGGTGTCGCGGGGCGGCGGAACGTCGGACGCGCCCGCGGGCTCGCCATCGGAGGAGTCGCCACCGCCCGAGCCGTTGCCCGAGGGAGGTGGTGCATCACCGGAGGGCGGATCGACGAGGGTTGGGATCTCGACGTCATCGGTCACCGAAGATGCTCCACGACGCCCATCCTCGCAGATCCGACGCGCAGATCAGGACGCGGGCTCCCAGGCGACGTTCAGCGACTCGCTCGGGACGCGCTCAGGCAGGTCCGTACCGGGCGCGCAGACGCACCGCGGCCGTCGCGCCGAGGTCGACCAGCTCGGGCGGCGCAACCACGGTGGCGTCGGGGCCGAGGCCGACGAGCAGCCGTTCGAGCCACGCGGGCTCGCTGACCGCGAGCACGACATCCCACGAGTCGTCTTTGCGGCGGGTCGCCGACTCGTGGGGATGGCTCTCGACCACCCACTCGGCTCCGGGCGCGAGCCGGAGCTTCACGCGCGGGTCGTCGGGGCTCGGGTGGTACACGAGATCGCGCAGCGCGTCGTCGCCCCGCGTCGCGGGGTCGAACTGCTCGCCGGTGGTGCGCACCGCGCGCACGCGGTCGACGCGGAAGAGTCGCTCGCCGTCGGCGCGGTGACACCACCCCGCCACGTACCACGTGCCGAACGCGTGGAACACCCGCCATGGGTCGATGACGCGCGTGGTCATCTCGTCGCGCGCGAACGAGTAGTAGTCGATCTCGACGCGCTCGTCGTTCGCGGTCGCGTCCTGCAGTCGTTCGAGCTGGTCGCTCGCACCGACGTCGACCGCGAGACTGCCGGGCGCACCCAACGCGTCGTCGAGCTTGCCGAGCGCGGTGGCGAGCGGGCCGTCGGCGTCGGAGCCCGGTACCGCGAGCAGCGCGCGTCCGGCGGCCAGCAGCGCGAGCCCCTCCGCGGGGGTGAGGCGCAACGGACGTTCGAAGTACTCCGCGAGACGGATCGCGACGCCGCCGTCGATCACCGACACGTCGATGAGACGGTCGGCCGTGTAGGGCGGCAGTCCGCACATCGGGAGCAGTTCGAGGTCGCGTTCGAGCTCGCGCTCGCCCACCTCGAAGCGCGTCGCGAGCTCTTCGAGGGTGACGCCAGGGTGCGCGAGGATCCACGGCACCAGCGCGAGCACGCGTTGCAGACGCGGACCGACGAGTGGCCGGCTCACGCGCGTGCCTCCGTGTCGCCGCCCGCGCCAGAGATCGCGATCGCGTCGAGCCACGCCACCATGTCGGCGCGCAGCTCGGGCGGTGACAGCACTTCGGCGTGGTCGAGCAGATCGATCACCCAGGTGCGGAACGCGGCGCGGTTCACCACCGGGAGCCGCACCACGACCGCGCCACCGGGTCGGCGTTCGACCACCGACTCCTCGCCGAGCTGGTCGACCACCCAGCCCGCGCGCGGGGCGTCGACCAGCACGTGCGCGTCGACCGGTTGGTCCTCGCCGTAGGTCATCGGGTCGGCCCGCACGTAGTCGGCGGGGTCGATGCCCTCGGGGGGCGTGAACGACCCGGCCCGGCCGAGCTCGGCGTCGCCGTCGATGCGGTCGACCCGGAACGCCCGGGGGGCCTCGCGGTCGTGGTCGTGGCCCACGACGTACCAGTGGCCGAAGCGCAGCACCACGCCGTAGGGATCCAGGTGGCGCTCGTCGCCCCGGTACGAGAACGACACCGGTGCGTGGCGGCTCACCGCGTCGAACAGGATGGCCAGGCCGGGGGTGACGTCGAGCTGGGCGAAGGCGCTGTCGGCCCCCTCCCCCGCCACCCCGCCCAGCTTGGCGAGGCCCTCGCGGCCGGCGTCGCCTTCGAGCCGCACCGCGGTGACCGCGACGTGCAGCGCGGCGAGCTCGGCCTCGGTGAGCTCGAGCTCGGGGAGGTAGTAGTCGTCGGGATGGATCCGGTAGGCCTGCTCGGAGCCGAAGCCGTCGACGGTCTCGATGCGGATCGGGATGCCGAGCTCGCGCAGCGTCTCCTTGTCGCGTTCGAACTGGCGTCGCCGTGACGCGAGGTCCTCGGGGTAGCGCGGCTCGACGCGGTCGGAGAGCTCGTCGAGCGAGAGCGGGCGACGAGTCTCGAGCAACGTCGCGGTCAGGTTGACCAGACGCTCGAGGCGGTCAGCCATCGGCGCGTCGCACGTAGGTGGCCGCGAGCGCGCCGGCGGCCGCTGCCGCCTGGAACAACGCGGGGTCGTCCGCAGCCGGTCGTCCCATCGACGCGATGCGCAGGTCGTGCTGCGCGAACAGCGCCAACGCGTCGGGCGCGTCGACGTCGACGAGGTCGTGGCGGACGTCGATGCCGGCGGCGACGAGGTCGTCGCGCAGTCGACGGTCGTGCGCGGCATCGGCGAGGAGCGGCACCGCGACCTGGACCCGGTCGCGCGCGGCGATGCGCAGCGCGGTGGCGCTGTGGTGTGAGAGCCCGACGTGGCGGTCGCGTCCATCGGCGAACGAGACGCGCAGACACGCGATGGGCACGCCGCCCAGCGCGCTCGCGGCGTCGAGGAGCGGCCCGACCTCCATCCCGCTGAACCCGAGCCGGGTGTTGGTGCCGACGATGCCGGGCCCCATCACGATGACCGTGGCGTCGGAGTGCGCCACGTGACGCGCCACCGCGAGCGCGGAGAAGGCCGACACCGCCTCGTAGTCACCGCCGAACGCGTGGCCGCAGGTGATGGTGGCGTCGATCAGGCCGGCCGCGCGCACCGAGGCGACGAGGTCGGAGAGCGCGAGCGGCAGGCCCGCGCCGTCGGTCATGACGTAGGCGAGGCGCGCGTCGGGAGCACACGCCTTGAACGCGGCCGCCACCGCCGGCAGTTGACTGTGCAGCGCGGCCACGACGACGGGCATGCCGTCGATCGAGTCGACCTCGGCCAGGGACTCGAGGTGCTCTTCGGTGCTGCCGACGTCGGCCTGGAGACTCGTGTAGCGGCCCTTGATGATGTGGCCGGGCCCGGGTTCGCTCCAGCCCTCGCGTTCGAGGTTCCAGTGCACCACGTGCCACCCGCCGGTGCCGAGACCGAGCTCGACGGCGGTGGTGTTCACGACGACGCGGTCACCGAGCGCGACCGGACCCGTGAGCTGGGTGAGCGCGTACGCGCGTTCGGCGCCGTGCCCGAGGTCGACCTCGACGCGTTGCAATCCGGGCCGCGCCTCGAGCAATGACACGACCTCACCGGTGCGAAACGACGGCATCCCGGCAGACTAGAGAGACGCGATCAAGCGTTCGACGCGGTCGTCGCGCGACTTGAACGGGTCCTTGCAGAGCACGGTGCGCTGGGCCTGGTCGTTGAGCTTCAGGTGCACCCAGTCGACGGTGTAGTCGCGCTTGCGTTCCTTGGCCCGCTTGATGAACGCGCCCCGCAACCGCGCCCGCGTGGTCTGCGGCGGTGTGGTCGTGGCTTCTTCGATCGCGGCGTCGGTGGCGGTGCGCTCGACCGCGCCCCTGCGTTCCAGGAGGTAGTAGAGCGACCGGGCGCGGGTGACGTCGTGGTACGCGAGATCGAGCAGCGCGACGCGCGGGTTGGTGAGCTGGAGGTCGTGCTTCTCGCGGTACGCCTCGATCATGTGGTACTTGATGACCCAGTCGACCTCGGTGGAGAGCTTGAGCGGGTCGTTCTCGAGGTGGGTCATGACGTGCTCCCACATCGCGAGCGCCTGCTCCTCGAGCGGCGACAGTCCTCGACGCTTGGCGAACTGCAACGCGCGCTGCAGGTACTCCCCCTGGATCTCGACCGCCGACAGCTCGCGCCCGTTCGCCAGCCGGACGCGCCGCCGGCACGTGATGTCGTGGCTGATCTCACGGATGGCGCGGATCGGGTTCTCGAGCGTGAGGTCGCGCCACGGGCGCGAGTCCTCCTCCAGCATGCGGAGGATGATCGACGTGGTCCCCACCTTGAGGAACGTCGTGTACTCGCTCATGTTGGAGTCGCCGACGATCACGTGGAGCCGGCGGAAGCGCTCGGCGTCGGCGTGGGGTTCGTCGCGTGTGTTGATGATCGGACGCGAGCGCGTGGTGGCGCTCGACACGCCCTCCCAGATGTGCTCGGCGCGCTGGCTCACGCAGTACATCGCGCCGCGCGCGGTCTGCAGCACCTTGCCCGCACCGGCGTAGACCTGACGGGTCACGAGGAACGGGATGAGCACGTCGGTGAACTTGGTGAAGTCGCCCTCGCGCTCGACGAGATAGTTCTCGTGGCAGCCGTAGGAGTTGCCGGCGGAGTCCGTGTTGTTCTTGAACAGGTAGACCTCGCCCCGGATGCCCTCTTCGCGCAGGCGCTGTTCGGCGCTGCGCACGAGGCCTTCGAGAATGCGCTCCCCGGCCTTGTCGTGCACCACGAGGTCGGCGATGGAGTCGCACTCGGGGGTGGCGTACTCGGGGTGGCTGCCGACGTCGAGGTAGAGGCGGGCGCCGTTCTCGAGGAAGACGTTGCTGGAGCGGCCCCAGCTCACCACCCGGCGGAACAGGTAGCGAGCGACCTCGTCGGGGCTGAGCCGGCGCTGGCCGCGCAGGGTGCACGTGACGCCGTACTCGTTCTCGAGTCCGAAGATGCGTCGCTCCACTGCCGCGAGGCTAGTGCTGCGCCCTGCGATGGTCGTGCCGGTTCTCGGGTTGTCGTCGTAACCTTGTCGCCATGGATGTTCCGGTCCGCATGGCGCCCCTCACCTGGGTCGCCGGTGCGTTCCGGGCGCAGGTCCTCGCGGCCCGGCTCGCGTCGGAGGGCATCGACGCGCAGCTCCGCGGTGCGCTCGACAGCCCGTACGGCCTCACCGTCGGTGACATGGCGCGCGTCGACGTCTACGTGCCCGAGGACCAACTCGACGACGCCAAGTACGTGCTCCTCGCCGACGAGGTCGACGCCACGCTCACCGCACCCACCGACTGGTGGGACGCCGGCACCGATCGACGACGCGGCCGCCCCTGGGTGGTGTGGGTCGCCGCGCTGTTGTTGGCGGCGTCAGTGGGCGGCGCGCTCGTGGGCGCGCTGCGGCACTGGTAATCGCCCCCCGACCTGAGAACGGGGCTCAGCTCGGCTCGAGGATGGCGATGAGCTCGCCGCCCTTGATCCGGCGGAACGCACGGCGCTGACGGTTGCGGTCGAGCAGGGCGACTTCGAGCTGGTCGGCCGACAGCAGGGTGTCGGGACCTGCGAGCACCGACGCGCCGAGCCGGATCGCGGCGCCGGAGTCCATCTCGGTGGAGAAGCGCGAGTCCATCGCCTGCGCGATCTCCTCGGCCTGACCGCCGAGCACGGTGCTGCCCTCTTCGTCCATGACGGTGCCGTCGTAGAGGATGTGGTACAGCTCGTCGTCATCGACGGTCTCCCCCACCTGGGCCACGAGGATCTCCACCTCGTAGGGCTTCATCTCGTGGGTGAACACCTGCCCGAGGGTCTGGCCGTAGGCGTTGGCGAGGGCGCGGGCGTTCACGTCTTCGCGTGCGAACGAGTAGCCCTTCATGTCGGCCTGGCGCACGCCGGCGACGCGCAGCATCTCGAACTCGTTGTACTTGCCGACGCCCGCGAACGCGATGCGGTCGTAGATCTCCGAGACCTTGTAGAGGGTGCGGAACGCGTTCTCGGCGACGAGCACGATGCCGTCGGACACGCTGCACGCGATCAGGCTGCGACCCCGGGCGATGCCCTTCCGTGCGTAGTCGGCGCGGTCCTTCATCAACTGCTCGGGCGGGACGTAGAAGGGCATGCTCACAGCCCGCTCCCTTCCTCGCGGCCGCCGTACAGCGCCTCGGAGCGGTCGGCGACGGTGGCGTCGTCGAGCGCGGTGTAGCCGGTCGGATCGATCACCGCGACCATCGGGTAGATGCGCCGGATCAGGTCGGGGCCACCGGTGGCGGTGTCCTCGTCGGCGGCGGCGAACAGCGACCGCAACGCGAGGTCGATCGTGGCCTCTCGCGACATGTCCTCCTGCCAGGACGCCTTGATCCAGTTGCGGGCGTGCACACCGCCCGAGCCGTTGGTCTGGTAGTCGGCTTCCTCGTACTTGCCGCCGGTGACGTCGTAGCTGAACACCCGGCCGCGGTCACGACGGTGGTCGTAACCGGCGAAGAGCGGCACCACCGCGAAGCCCTGCATCGCCGCCGGCAGGTTGCTGCGCACCATCTGGCCGAGCTGATTGGCCTTGCCCTCGAGTGAGAGGGTCTCGCCCTCGATCTTCTCGTAGTGCTCGAGCTGCACCTGGAAGAGCTTCACCATCTCGACCGCCGGACCCGCGGCACCGGCGATGGCGACGCCGGAGAAGTCGTCGGCCGGGAACACCTTCTCGATGCGGCGACTGGCGATCGTGTAGCCGGCGGTGGCGCGACGGTCACCCGCCATCACCACGCCGTGCTCGTAGCGGATGGCGAGGACGGTGGTGCCGTGCGTGACCTCGATCGGCACCGCGGCGCTGCCGGCGCCCGCGAGACCGGCACCGGGCAGGTCGTGGGGTGCGAGCTGCCGCAGCAGGTCGACGAAGGAAGCCCCCGGATCGAGTCCGGGGCCGAAGGTCGGAAGAGGAGACTCCATCACGCGGCGAGCCTATACGGGAGGCCAAAAATTCCAGGCGGCGCCGTCCTTGCCGTCAGTACCCGCCGTTGCGGCGGTGTCGACGTGGACGCCCGTCGGGGTCGTTGACGACGCGCGACACCGCGTGCGCCCACCCTCGATGCCACGTCGGGACGCGTTCGGGCTGGTGGATGCGGACGTGTCCGGGCGGCCGCGCGCCGACGCAGCCACCCGCGTGCCACGCATCGAGGGCTCGTGCCGTGCGGCGGAACTCGGCGAAGGCGCGGTCGGGGTCGAGGAGGTCGTCGATGCCGACGGCCTCGGTGCGGCCGAGGTGCTCGCGCCAGAGCTGGAGCCGGGTGTCGCGCGCGAGACGGCGCGCGCCGTCGCCGAGCCCGGCGGGATCCAGCGGCTCGCGCCGATCAGGGGTGTCGTCGAGCACCGAGCACGACAGCTCGGAGTCGTGGGTCCACGAGCGCCGGTTCATGTTGTCGGAACCGACCATGAGCCACACGTCGTCGACGATGCAGACCTTCGCGTGGACGTAGATCGGTGTGCCGTCCTCGTTCTCGAGATCGCACACGAGCACGCGGTCGCTCGCCGCCTTCTGGACGATGCGAGTGGCGCGCTCCCGGCCGATGCGCGCCGCCGGCCCGGCGACCCGACCGTCACGATCGGGGAAGCGAGGCACGACCACGACGACGTGCAGCGCGGGATGAGCGCGCAGCGCGTCGGCGAGCGTGTGCGCAGCGCGTTCCGACCAGAAGTACTGGTCTTCCAGGTAGACCAGTCGCCGCGCGCGGGGCAGCGCCTTGAGGTAGGCACGGGCGATGCTGCGCTCACCGTCGGGTGCGAACGGGTACGCCGGATGCTTGGCCGGGTACGTGCGCAGGACCTGCACCGCGTGAGGACCGCAGGGCGCAGGCTCGTCGCGTCGGGGCGGCAACGGGTCGGGATGCCGGGGTTGGCGGGTGAAAATGCGCACCGCGCGACGCCACGGGTTGTGGTGATCGAGCGGGTGCGGATCCTCCCAGCGCTCGCGGAAGGTGTCGGCGATGGCGGCGACCGCGGGTCCGCGGAGCTCGGCTTGGACGTCGTGCCACGGCGGGCGGTCGCCGTAGCGGTCGTCGAGCTCGATCGCCTGCGGGTCACCGCGGTGGCGGGCGTCGTCGTGGCGGCCGTGGCAGAGATCGATCCCACCGACGAAGGCGACGTCGTCGTTGGCCCCTTCGCTCCGTCGGGTCACGACGAGCTTCTGGTGGTGGCTCCCACCGCGTCGTACCCGCTCGTCGAGGAGGATCTCTCCCCCGGCGCCGTTCACGCCCTTGGTCAAGGCGAGGTTCTGCTGCTCGGAGAAGTTCACCTGCGCGGGGTGCGAGCGCCACAGCAGCCCCCGCACGTGCACGCCGCGCCGGGCGAGGTGCTCGAGCACCGTGCCCAGCTCGGTGCCGGGGCCGACGAGCCGCTCGTCGGGGTCACCCTCCCAGTCGGTGAAGTGCACCCAGTCGTCTGCCCGGAGGGACGTCAGGACCTCGTACAAGCGGCGGAAGTAGGTGGCCCCGTCGACGAGCACCTCGACCCGGTTCCCCGCGCTCCACCCCGCCTCGCTCGCGCCACGGTCGATCCGCGCCCAGCGGTTCCCGCGCTCCTCGGCAGTGAGGAACCAGTCCTCCACGCCCCCCATGTGTACGACCTACCCGAACGCCCCTACCCGGACACGTCCACGAGCGCCCGCGCCCGATCCCGCACGATCCCATCCCGCTCCAGTTCGTCGACGAGCGGAGGGAGATCGCCCGTGACGTAGTCGGCGGCTCTCAGGAGCAATCGCGGTTCGTCGTGCATCTGCCCGAGGGAGTTGTTGCACCCGACACAGAGCAGGCCGCGGACCTCGCCGGTGGCGTGGTCGTGGTCGACGTGCAACGAGATCTTCCCCGGCTTCTTGCCGCAGATCGCGCACCCGCCACCCTGTCGGGCGAGCAGCTCGTCGTAATCGGACTGCGAGATCCCGAACGTCCGACCCAGATATGCGTCGCGCTCCTCGACCTTGCGGCGCTTCCGATACTCACGGCGATACGCGTGCAGCTGTTCCTTGTTCTCCTGCTGCCAGCGCTTTACTTCGGCGATCGCGTGATCGCGATTGGCCTGGTACCACGCTCGCTGCCTGATCTGATGACACGACTTGCACTCGGAACGATGACCGTCCCGCATGCCAGAGGCTCGATGGAACTCGTCGATCGGCTTCAGCTCGCCGCACTTCTTACAGCGCTTCACCCAGCGAGCGTACGACAGGGGTGTGACAGTTACGCACGTCTTGTACGTAAGGTCTATTGGCCGCCCTTTTGTACATAGCTTTTAACGAATTCCTCGGCGTTGGACTCTAGGACGCTGTCGATCTCGTCCAGGAGGTCGTCGAGCTCTTCCTTCAGTTCCTCGCCCTGCTTGGCGGGCGCGGCGACCTCGGCGGTCTCCTCGACGCGCTTCTCGGGCGCCGGCTTCTGCTTGCGCTCACGCTCGGGCATGTGGTGCTCCTCTTATCCCTGCAGCCGCTCGACCAGTTCGGCGGGGGTGCCGACTGAGTCGAACAACGGTTGCACGTGCGCCTTCGTTCCCCTGAGCGGCTCCATCATCGGGATGCGCCGCAATGGGTCCGAGCCTACGTCGAGGATCAAGCTGTCCCAGTTGGCCGCGACGACGGCGTCGGGCCAGCGCGCCAGGCAGCCACCCCGGAACCAGGCCCGGGTCGTCTCGGGCGCCACCGTGATCGCGGTCTGCACGTCGGCCTCGTCGACCAACCGCTCGACCTTGCCCGCCCGCACCAGCTTCTCGTAGAGGGAGCGGTCGGGGCGGACGTCGTGGTACTGCAGGTCGATGAGCGACAGCTTGGGGTCGGACCACTCGAGGGCTTCGCGGTCGATGTAGGCCTGGAGCAGCGCGAGCTTGGTGACCCAGTCGAGCTGGCCGTCGAGCAGCATCGGGTCGCGCTCGAGGTCGGTGAGGGCCGCCTCCCAGCGCGCCAGCACCATGCCGCCGACGTCGTCGCCACCGCAGGCGTCGAGGCCGGTCTCGTCGGAGTACTTCTGCGCCAGCCGCAGGAACTCCCACTGGAGCTCGACTGCGGTGATGCGGCCGCCGTCGAGCAGTTCGACGGTGGCTCGACAGGTGGGGTCGTGCGACACCGTGCGCATCGCGTTGACCGGGCCGATGATCGACAGGTCCTTCTCGATGAAGCCGTCCTCGACCATCGCCAGCACGATCGCGGTGGTGCCGACCTTCAGGAACGTGGCCACCTCGCAGAGGTTGGCGTCGCCGGCGATGACGTGGAGCCGGCGGTACGCCTGCGGATCGGCGTGGGGCTCGTCGCGGGTGTTCACGATCGGCCGCTTCAGCGTGGTCTCGAGCCCGACCTCCTCCTCGAAGAAGTCGGCCCGCTGGCTGATCTGGTAGTCGACCGCGCCGGCACCGTTCTCGGAGCCCACCTTGCCGGCCCCGGTGAACACCTGACGGCTGACGAACCACGGCAGCAGGTTGCGGACCAGGACGGAGAACGGCACCGATCGGTCGACGAGGTAATTCTCGTGCGTGCCGTACGAGTTGCCCTTGCCGTCGGAGTTGTTCTTGTAGACGACGATCTCCTGGCCCGGTTCGGTGAGCCGACGGGCCGCGCGCATCGAGCGGGCGAGGATGCGCTCCCCCGCCTTGTCGGCGCAGACCAGTTCCAGGGCGTCGGAGCACTCGGGCGTGGAGTACTCGGGGTGCGCGTGGTCGACGTAGTAGCGCGCACCGTTGGTGAGCACGGTGTTGACGAGGTGCGTCTCGATCTCCGGCGGCATGGCACCCTCGCGGGCGAAGCCACGGGCGTCACGACCGGGTGACTCGTCCTCGAAGTCCCAGCCGACCTTGTGATGCTCGACGTAGCCGTTGATCAGCATGGACGAGGCCAGGACGGGGTTGGGGTCGGCCGCGCCGCGCAGCGTCACGCCGTACTCGGTCTCGATCCCGCACACTTTCGGGATGGCCACGGCGTCAGCCTACTTGCGACCCGGTGCAACTCTGGTCCCATCGAGGGCCGGTCGCGAGCCGATCGGTACGATCCGTCGGTGCAGCCCTGGGTGGGTCGACTGAAGGACCCGAGCCGGGTCAACCTGCGGAAGGCCACCCGGTCGGCGATCGTGGTGCCCGCCCTGTTCGGCGTGTTCGTGGTGACGGGCAACACGCCGTCGGCGCTGTTCGCCGCCTTCGGTTCGTTCTCCGCGTTCGTGTTCGCCGACTTCGGCGGCCCGCTGCCCCGTCGCTTCCGTGCCTACCTCGCGCTGGCGGTGCTCGGCGCGGTGTTCGTCGCCCTCGGAACCGCGTTCGCCGACACCATCTGGCCGGGGGTCGTCGTCACGCTCGTGGTGGCGTTCGGGATCGCGTTCTCGGGCGCGCTCGGGGGCTACTTCGCGGCCGGCGGCACGGCGGCCACGCTCGCGTTCGTGCTCGCGGTCATGTCGCCGGGCGTGGAGGCGAGCCTGGCCTCGCGCGAGCTCGGGTGGGTGGTGGGCGTGGTCGTCGCGGGACTCGCCGCGGTGACGCTCTGGCCCGTCCACCAGCGCGACCGCGTGCGCGCGGCCGCGGCGAGGGTGCTGCAGGCGGCGGCCGTCGCGCTCGCCGCGCCTGCTGCCGTGCGTGACCTCGATGCGCTGCGCGACGCCGACGCGGCCCTCAGCGACCGGGCCGGCGTCGTGTACCGCCCCGCCGGGAGCATCACCCGCGAGCGCGCGCTGGTGGCGCTCGTCATCGCGGCCCGGCGCTTGGTCCCGTTGCTCGAGGCGGTGACCGCAGCCGAGACGTCGTCTGCCGCCGACCCCACGCCCGAGTACGGGGCACTCGCGGCACGGGTGTCGGAGTCGTTGACCGGCAGCGCGCGCGTCGTCGCGCGCGAAACGACCGTCGGCATCGCCACCGGCGCGCTCACGGAGGCGCGCGACGCGCACACCGCCGCGCTCGAACGGTGGGCCGCGGCGGTGATCCCGACCGACGGCGCGGCCCGGGTGGTCGACGGCTTCGGCGCGACGTTCCCCCTCCGACGGCTGTCGCTCGCCACCCTGCAGGTCGCGCAGGACGCCGACGTGCTCGAACACGACGGCGTGCGGTCACGCGCCGATGGCGAAGACACCGTCGCCGGCGTCTGGGCGGTGCTGCGCGCCCATCTCGACGTGCACTCGGTGCGGTTCCGCAACGCGGCGCGTGCGGGGCTCGGACTCGGGATCGCGGTGCTGGTGGCGAAGACCACATCGGTGGAGCACTCGTTCTGGGTGGTGCTCGCCGCGCTGTCGGTGCTGCGATCGAACGCGCTGGGGACCGGCGCCACCGCGCTGCAGGCCCTCGCCGGCGCACTGGTGGGCTTCGGCGTGGCCGCGGTGTTGATGGAGACGATGGGCGGCGACGACACCGGGCTGTGGATCGCGCTCCCGATCGTCGTGTTCCTCGCCGCCTACACGCCCGGCGCGGTGAACTTCGTGGTGGGCCAGGCGGGGTTCACGGTGTTCGTCGTGGTGCTGTTCAACATCCTGGTGCCCGACGGCTGGCGCACCGGCCTCGTGCGCGTGCAGGACATCGCCATCGGTGCGGGCATCAGTGTCGCGGTGGGTGCGCTCCTGTGGCCTCGTGGCGCACGGGGCGTCGCGCGCCGATCGTTCGCCGAGCTCCTGCGCGTGAGCGTGGCGCACCTCTCGCTCGCCATCGATGTCACGCTGCGCGGCGCGTCGGGTGATCTCGCTGCTGCTGCCGCGGCAGCGGGCGACGCGCGCACGCGTGCGGTGGCCGCGCTCGAGGATCTCGTGCTCGAGCACGGCGGCGGTCAGGTGGACCGCGAAGGGTGGGCCGGCCTGCTGGTCGAAGCCCTGCTGCTCGAGCTCGCGGCCGACGGCATCGTGCGCGGCCGCCCCGACGCCGGCGCCGACGGCTGTCGCGCCGCGGTCGACGTGGTCGCGAGCGAGGGCGACGCGGTCGTGACGTCGATCGACCGAGCCGCCGACGACCTCGTGCGCGCCGGCATCCGCGCGGTGGCACCCGCCGCATCTGCACCCGCCGCATCGGCACCCGCACCGATCCCCGCCGCGCTCGCGCAGTGCCTCAGCAGCCAGGCCGCCGACGACCTCGGCGGCGCGCTCGGGTTGGTGTGGGCGCACGAATGGCTCGCGCTCGTCGCCGACCACCCGCGCTGAACGGCCCGCGCTGAGCGTCCCGCGCTGAACACCCGGGACTTCGTGTCGACGACTACAGGTACTGGCCGGTCTGCACCCGTTCGATCTGACGGCCACCGTGGGGTTCGTCGCCCTCGGCGAGGATCGTGCGCACGAAGACGATGCGCTCGCCCTTCTTGCCGGAGATCTTCGCCCAGTCGTCGGGGTTGGTGGTGTTGGGCAGGTCCTCGTGCTCGCGGAACTCCTGGCGGATCGAGTCGAGGAGGTCCTGGGTGCCGATGCCCTTCTCCCCCGACTCGATCTGACGCTTGATCGACAGCTTCTTCGCGCGTCGCACGATGTTCTCGATCATGGCGCCGGAGGAGAAGTCCTTGAAGTAGAGGATCTCCTTGTCGCCGTTCTGGTACGTGACCTCGAGGAAGCGGTTGGTGTCGTCGATCGCGTACATGCGGTCGACCGCTGCCGCGATCATCCCCTCGACCGCCTTCTCCGGACCGCCGTGCTTGCCGGTCTCGGCGTCGGCGAGGGGCAGGTTGGTCGTGAGGTACTGGCGGAAGATCTTGGCCGCGCTCACTTCGTCGGGGCGCTCGATCTTGATCTTCACGTCGAGCCGGCCCGGGCGCAGGATGGCGGGGTCGATGAGGTCTTCGCGGTTGGAGGCACCGATCACGATGACGTTCTTCAGGCTCTCGACGCCGTCGATCTCGGCCAGCAGCTGCGGCACGATCGTGCTCTCGATGTCGGACGAGATCCCGGTGCCGCGCGTGCGGAACAGCGAGTCCATCTCGTCGAAGAACACGATGACCGGGTAGCCCTCCTCCGACTTCTCGCGTGCTCGCTGGAAGATGAGGCGGATCTGGCGTTCGGTCTCCCCCACGTACTTGTTGAGGAGCTCGGGGCCCTTGATGTTGAGGAAGAACGACCGGGCGGACGTGTCGCCGGTGCGCTCGCTCACGCGCTGCGCGAGGGAGTTGGCCACCGCCTTGGCGATGAGCGTCTTGCCGCACCCGGGGGGCCCGTAGAGCAGGATCCCCTTGGGTGGCTGCAGCTCGTGTTCGTGGAAGAGCTCCGAGTAGAGGTACGGGAGCTCGACTGCGTCCTTGATCGCGTCGATCTGGTCGTCGAGACCACCGACGTCGTCGTAGGTGACGTCGGGGACCTCTTCGAGCACCAGCTCCTCGACCTCGGGCCGGGGGATGCGCTCGACGAGCAGGCCGGAGCGACCGTCCATCAGGAGGTGGTCGCCGGCGCGCAGCTTCTCGCCCAGGAGGGACGCGGCGAGCTCGCAGACCCGCTCTTCGTCGGCCCGGCCGACGATCAGCGCGCGGTCTTTGCCCTCGAGCAGCTCCTTGAGCACCACGACCTCGCCCGACACCTCGGTGCCGCGGACGAGCACGACGTTGAGCGACTCGTTGAGGGCGACCTCCTGGCCGCGCACCATCACGTCGACGTCGACCTCGGGGTGCACCGACACGCGCATCTTGCGCCCGGCGGTGAAGATGTCGACGGTGCCGTCGTCGTTGGCGCCGAGGAAGGTGCCGTACGCCGACGGCGGCATCGTGAGCTTCTCGACCTCTTCGCGCAGCGCGGCGATGTGCTCGCGCGCCTCGCGGAGGGTGGCCGAGAGCCTCTCGTTCTGGGAGACGGCCTGCTGGAGCTGGCCCTTCGTCTCGAGGATCTTCTCCTCGAGCGTGCGCACCCGCTTGGGGGCGTCCTGGAGGCGGCGCCGCAGGACGACCACCTCTTCCTCGAGACCCTTGAGCTGGCCCTGGAGGTCGTCGACCTGCCGCTCGTACTCGGCCAGACGCCGGTCGTGCTCGGAAGCCATGCGCTCACCTCCTGGGGGACGGAGATTGCCTGGCGTCGGACACTACACCGGTGTGATCCGCGTCTTCGGGCACATTCGGTGACCGGAGCGTGAACTGGATTCCGCCCGCGGAGCGCGACGTCCGGAGGCCCGCGCGGACCGTCCAAACCCGACACATCCACCCGAACCCGTCCGACCCGAATCCCTTGGTGCAGAACGGCTGCAGCTCCGCGGGGATGCTTGGCTCGCGCGCTCCGCGCGACTACGTTCCGTGGTGAACGACTCGGATGCCGGACACGCGAAGGGGCGGGTACGGACGAACGCTTCCGGTCGTCGAACCAGGGACAAGCGCCGCCCGGGGCAGGTGGCTCGACGAGAGGAGACCGGCCGATGGCCGAGTCCGAGGCGACGCCGCGTGGCGGCATGAGCCGCCGAGACCTGATCCGCGCCAGCATGGTCGCCGGGGCCGCGGCCTGGACCGCGCCCGTGATCATCGACTCGCTGTCGAGTCCCGCCGCGGCGGGGTCCGGGGGTGTCCCGGTGGGGTGTTCCTGGTTCTACGTGCTCTACACGCGCGCGGGCTCCGACGTCGTGTACTGGACGTCGGCTGACGACTCGAGCGCGGTCTGTGGCAACGCGCAACCCGCGAACAACTCCGGTGAGCGGGTGAAGACCTGCAACGGCGTGACGTACACGCTGCCCGACGGCACCCAGCCGGTGCCGACGTACGACTCCGGGGGCGGCGCGACGCCGGCAACGGCCGACCCGAACTGCGCGACCTACATCTCCATCAACGGCACGACGCTCACCGCGATCGGTGGCGCAACGATCGTGGCCGCCTTCAGCCACCCCGGGGGTGGCTCGGTGTGCAGCCCGTGCCCGGCGACCACCGCCAACAACTCGATCGCGGTCTGCGGCGCCAGCCAGTGCGATCCTGCCTGATTTCTCTCGTCTTGGCTTGAGAAATCCGCATCGCCCGTCTAGTCTTGAGAGAGTTTCGTCCCCCAGCGCAAAGGACACGACGCGACGATGAAGGTCTGGATCGATCAGGACCTCTGCACCGGTGACGGTCTCTGCGAAGAGATCGCGCCTTCGGTGTTCACTCTGCTCGACG
>DASXXX010000339.1:0-12397 GCA_036502765.1 Acidimicrobiia bacterium
AAATTGGAGATGCGACCCTCCCCCGACGTGCGCACCATCAGGTCGACGGGCGGAAGCTCGGGTGCGTAGAGGTGGCGGTGCACGGTCGCGGTGTCGACCCGATCGGGTTGCCCGATCGCGATCGCGCGCGCCGCCTCCACCAGCTCCTGACGTCCGCCGTAGTCGAACGCCACCGTGAAGTTGAGCCCGGTGTTGTGTTAGGTGAGCCGGGTCGACTTCTCGATCTCGCGTCGCACCACCAGAGGGATGCGCGAGCCCGCGCGCGGGTCGCGACCGATCCAACGGATCCTGACGTTGTTCTCGTGCATCTCCTGACGACGCCCGAAGATCTTCTTGTGCAAACCGAGGATGAAATCGACCTCGAGCCGAGGCCGACGCCAGTTCTCCGTGGAGAACCCGTACGCCGTGAGCCACCCGATGCCGAGCGCATCGGCGGCGCGCACGATCTCGGCCAGGCGCTCCTCACCGCGACTGTGGCCGTCGGTCCGGGCGAGTCCCTGCCGTTCGGCCCAACGCCCGTTGCCGTCCATGATCACCGCGACGTGCGCGGGGAGCCGCGTGTCGATGCTCACACCGGTTTGCTGAGATCGGCGCTTCGGTCGAGCACTCGGCCGGCGGCGTCGAGGAGACGGTCCGAGAGGCGCGCGAAGAGGTCGGCCCAGTCGGTGCTGCTCGCCAGCTGCACGATCGGGCCGGAGAGCTCGCGCAGACGCTCGCGCACCGCGTCGGCCGACACCACGAGGTCGGCCGCGGGGAGGGTGTGCAATTGGTTGTCGGCATCGAGCCCGGTCGGCTTGCCCAGTGCGTCGGCTTCCCCGCCGATGTCCTGGAGGTCGTCGACGTACTGGAAGAGACGGCCGTAGCCGCGCACCGCGTCGCGCAACGACGCCGCGAGCGCACCGCCGGCCGCTTCGTCGGCCAGCGCGAACGACGCCTCGAACAACGACACCGTCTTGCCGTCGACCACGTCCCAGTACCGCGCCGTCGTCGCGCCGAGGGCTTCGAGGATCTGGCTGTCGGCGATGCGGCGCAACGCGTCACCGAGCGCCACCCCGCCGGCGGGCGTCACCGCGTCGGCGAGGTGCAATGCCTCCGCGTACAGCGCGTCGGCAGTCCAGAGCGCGACCGGCATCCCCAGCGCGGTGTGCACCGTCGTCGAGTGCCGCCGCACCGGCGAGCCGTCGACGATGTCGTCGTGCACCAGGGTGCCGAGGTGCAGCAGCTCGACCGCGGCGGCCCCGCGCACCGCCAGTGTGCGGTCGCCGAACCGAGCGAGCTCGAGCACGAGGCGGGCGCGGTGGCGCGATCCCGATGCCGCGATCGGCCCGAGCACACCTGCCACCGGCTCGCCGAACGTCGCGACCACGCGGTGGAGCTGGCGGTCGACATCGGCCAGGAGGGAAGCCTCGTCCGCCACGCGGCGCGACGATAGTCGTCGCTCCCCGGTGTGTTCGGTGGGAGCCGGCTTGACCGGACGGGCCCACCCGCGGAGACTCCCGCCCCGATGGACGTCCGCATCCACGACCTGCTCGCCCGCCTCGCGGCCGTGAGCCCCCGACGAGTCGGCGCCACCCTCGGCGACGACGTGCGCACGTTCGCGCAGCTCGACGGCGGTGCCAACCGGGCCTCGCACCGCCTGACCGCAGCTGGGGTCGAGCCGCGCGACCGCGTCGTGTGGTGGGGCCCGACGGTGCTCGACGCACTCGAGCTCGCGTACGGCATCAGCAAGGCGGGTGCCACGCTCGCTCCGATCAACCCGAACTTCAGCGAGAACGAAGCGGTCGACGCGCTGCAGACGCTGAAGCCGCGCCTCGTCGTCGCGCACCCCGACGTCGAAGACATGGCCCGTGCCGTCGCCGAGCCGCTCGGACTTCCGGTGCTGGTGATGGCCGACGGGTGGCACGCGTCGGCCTCGACCACCGCGCCCCCGCGCGTCGGTACCTCCGAGGACATCAGCAACATCTTCCTCACCAGCGGATCGACCGGCGTGTCGAAGGGCGCGATGGTGTCGCACCGCGCCGCGTGGTTGCGCGCCATCGAGCACGACGTGGAGAGCGGGGCCACCGGCCGGCGCGGCTACGTGGTGATGTTCGGCCTGTTCCACATGGCCGGGTGGTCGTCGATCGAGACCTCGTGGTCGAGCGACCGCCCCATCCACCTCGTGACGCGTGCGGAGCCCCACGAGCTGCTCGAGGTGGTCGAGCGCCACGGCGCCAGCACGCTCTATTGCATCCCTGCGGTGTGGCAACGCATCCTCGACGAGGCTCCACACTCATCTGGAGGTCACGACACCTCGGGACTGGTCGAATGCCTGACCGGCACGTCGCTCGTCACGCTCGAGCTCATCGACGCGATCAAGGCGCGCTTCCCGGGTTCGTGGACGTCGATCGCGTACGGCTCCACCGAGATCGGGCGGGGCGCGACCCTGCTCGACCCCGATCTCCACGACCACCCGGGCAGCGTCGGCCAGCCGCCGCCGATGGTCACCGCGCAGCTCTCCGACGACGCCGAGCTCTGGCTGCGCGGCCCGACCGCGTTCTCGGGCTACCTCGACCGGCCCGACGCCACCGCGGAGGCGATCGACGCCGACGGCTGGTTCCACACGGGCGATCTCGCGACCCGCGACGTCGACGGCTACTTCACCATCACCGGCCGGCGCTCGGAATCGATCCGTTCCGGCGGCGAATGGGTGGCGCCGGTCGAGGTGGAGCGTGCGGTCGGCACCCACCCGGCGGTGCAGGAGGTCGCAGTGGTCGGACTGCCCGACGCGCGTTGGGGCGAGCTGGTCTGTGCCGCGATCGTCGTGCGCCCCGGCGCGACCCTCCCGACCGTCGAGGAGGTCCGAGCGCACGTGGACGGCGCGCTCATCGGCGCCAAGCAGCCTCGCGTCGTCGTGCAGGTCGACGCGCTGCCGCGTACCGACGCCACCGGCCAGGTCCGGCGCCGACGACTCCGCGACCAGATCGTCGCCGAACACACGACCTGACGAGTACCGTCGGAGCGCTCACCGGGACAGGGACAGCACCACCATGCACGTCACGCGCACCGAGCGTCCGGCTCGGGCCGAAGCACTCGCACGGGTTGCGCCGATTCGTCGGCTGCACCCGTTCACGGTGCTCGTCGTCGTCGTCGGCCTGGCGGTCACCGCGTGCGTCGTTGTCGGATCGTGGATCGTCCACGACAACAACGAGCAGCGTCTCCTCGACCAGCGCGGCCACGAAGCGGCGACGGTGGCAGCGTCGAGCGTGAGCGGCCTGACCGGCCTCATGCAGGCGGCGAGCGTCTCGGCTGAGTCCGGTGGCGCCGACGGTGCGCAGTTCCGGAAGTTCATGCAACCGCTCGTCGACAGCGGCCGGTACGTGTCGGCGTCGGCCTGGCCGCTCGGGCAGAGCGATCCCCAACCGTCGACCCTGATCGGGACCGCGCCCGCACTCGCCGCGCAGTCCGCCGCGTCGAAGCGCGCTTTCCTGACTGCGGCGGCGGGCAGGACGACGCTGTCGATCCGCGATCTCCTCGGGAACGAACCCCGGCGCCTCGGCTACGCGTTCGCGGTGCCCGGTGCCGGCTCGGTCGCATACATCGAGGCCGCGCTGCCCGCGAATCGCAAGGCGCGCATCGCCTCGGACTCCGCCTTCGCCGACCTCGACTACGCGCTCTACGTCGGGACCCAGCCTCGCGAGTCGCACCTCTTGGCGTCGAGCTCGGGCCGGGGCCTGGACGCGTCGACGACCGCGTCCGACAGTGTCGCCTTCGGGGACTCGCACATCCTGCTCGTCGTGAGCCCGCACGGTGAGCTCGGGGGCGGTCTCCTCGCCGCGCTCCCCTGGGTCCTGGGCGCGCTGGGAGTGCTGCTCACCCTCGCGGCGGCATTCGTCACCGAACGCCTGATCCGGCGACGCGAGCGCGCCGAGGAGCTGTCGAACCGCCTCGAAGAGGTCGCCGAGGAGAACGCCGAGCTGTACACGTCGCAACGCGACGTCGCCCAGCAACTGCAGCGCAGCCTCATGCCGCGGTCACTCCCCCACTTCCCCGGGCTCGAGTCGGCCGCGCGCTACGAGGCCGGCGTGAAGGGCACCGAGGTCGGCGGCGACTGGTACGACGTGCTCCCGATCGCCGAGGACCGGGTGGTCTTCTCGGTGGGCGACGTGTGCGGGCGCGGTCTCGCCGCCGCGGTGCTCATGGCGTCATTTCGCTACTCGATCCGCGCGTACGCGCTCGAGCAGCCCGATCCGGCCACGATCCTCGACAAGCTCAGCGCGATGATGGAGACGATCTCCTACGAGAATTTCGCCACCGTGATCTGCGGAACGCTCGACACGAAGGCGGGGACGCTCACCGTCGCGCGTGCCGGCCACCCCGACCTCCTGCTGATCGACGGTGACGGTGCGCGCTACCTCGACGTGCCCCTCGGTCCGCCGGTCGGCGTCGCCAGCAGCTGGCGCTACAGCTCGAGCACGCACGTCCTCACCGACGGCGCCACGCTGCTCGCGTACACCGACGGGCTGGTCGAACGCCGCCGCGAGCACCTCGACATCGGCTTCGAGCGTCTACGCGTCGCTGCGCTCACCGATCTCCCGGTCGCGTCGCTGGTGCCGCACGTGGTCGACGCCCTGGTCGACAACGGCGACGACGACGTCGCGTTGCTGGGTCTTCGCTGGCGGCGGCTCCCGGCGTCGGGCCCCGATCCCACACCCCGCTCGATCGATCTCCCGAGCGACCCCGGCGCCGCGCAGTCGGCCCGCCGATTCGTGAGCGAGGCACTGCGGGTGTGGGAGATCGACGATCCCGAGCAACTCGCCGAACTGCTGACCGACGAGCTCGTGAGCAACGTCGTGCGCCATGTCGGCTCACCCATGCAACTACGCGCGTCCCGCGGCGTCGGGTCCGTCCGCATCGAGGTCGACGACGAGAGCACGGCGCCGCCGGTGCTCCGCGACCCGGACCAGCTCGACGAGAACGGGCGCGGGATCCTCTTCGTCGAGACGCTCGCGGCCAACTGGGGCATCGACGTGCACGAGCGCGGCAAGACGGTCTGGTTCGAGCTCCCCGACGGGAACGCGTGACGTTCAGCCAGTGAGTCTCAGGCAGTGACGGCGTGCGACGTCTCGCGCCGGCGGACGCCGAGCGTCGCGAGCACGGCGAGCGTGAGCACGCCCGCGGTCACCAGTGCGGCCACCAGACCCCATGCCGCACCCGCGGCCACAACCGCGACCGCGAGCTGCACCACGATCACCGCGCGGCGCACCGGCTCACCCAGCCCGTCGAAGCGACGGTGCAGGGCAAAGAGCTCGGTGGTGCTACGGCTGCGCGCGGTGAGCAGCACCGCCAGCCCGCGTGCGAGACCGAAGAACACACCGAGCACCATCGCCGCCACCGGACCCGCGGTGAGCGCACCGAACGCGACGGTGACCAACACCGCCGCGGTCATGATGTAGGTGGTGACGCCGGCGCCGATCTGCCAGCCGAAGCCGCTGCCGTAGACCCAGGCGCGGTACTTGCTGAGCCAGTACTCGTTGACCTGACGCTTGAAGAACGGTGGCATGAAGCCGAGCACGCCGGTGTCGACGGTGGCGCCGAGCACGGCGAGGCCCGCGGCGACCCCCAGCAGCGCGGTCGACGTGGCGCCGATCGCCGACACGACCGCGGCCAGGCCCGCCATGACCGCGCCGATCGTGGCGCCACCGACAACTGCGCCGAGCACGAACCAGGCGGCCGTGGTGCGGTAGCGGTACCCCCGCGACGCCTCGCCGACCGGCGTGAGCTGCGAGAGCATCGACTGCCCGCATGGCGACCAGGTGGAGCGCACGGCCGCGGCGAGGGCGACGACCAGACCGAGCACGAACACGGTGGCTTCCATCCGGGCAAAGTTACCCCGAGCGCCGGCCGCCAGGCCCCGAGCGTGCCGGCGGGTGAGGTGCCGGGCCCGGCCACCATCGGCCAGACTGCGCACGTGACCGGCGAGAGCAGGCGTGGATGAGCGAAGGCACGAACGAGCTGGAGTGGGAGCGGGACTGGCCGCCGCGCACGTCGATCCTCGTGCTCGCGTTCGCCGGCTACTTCGACGCCGCGTCGGCCGCCACCGGTGCGGTTGACCACCTCATCGAGTTCACCGGTGCCACGCGCCTGGCCACCATCGACGGTGATCCGTTCTTCGACGCCCAGCAGGTCCGCCCCCACGTCGTGTTGGAAGACGGTGTGACCCGCACGATCGTGTGGCCCGAGAATTCGATCCACGCCAACGACGCCAACTCCGATGACGGAAGCGACGCCGGCCGCGAGCTGGTGCTGCTGTCGGGCATCGAGCCCCACTACGCGTGGCGGCGCTTCACCGACCTCGTCGTCGAGGTCGCACAGCACACTGGCGCGCAGGTCGTCGTCACCCTCGGCGCGATGCCCGCGCAGGTGCCGCACAGTCGCATGCCGCTCGTGCACGCGTCGTCGGCGAACCCCGAGATCGCGCAGCGCTTCGGGCTCGCGCGTCCGCGCTACCAGGGCATCACCGGCATCGTGGGCACGTTGCAAGCCGCGCTCGACCACCTCGGCCTCCCTGCGATCTCGATGCAGGTCGGCGTGCCGTACTACGCGGCCGGAGCGCAGAACTGGAAGGCGTCGGCCGCGCTGCTGCGCAACCTCGAGCACGTCACCGGGATCCCCACCGGTCACGGTCTGCTGCACGAGCGGGTCGTCGAGTGGGAGCAGCTGGTCGACGAGGCGGTCGCCGAGAACCCCGAGGCGAGCGGCTACCTGCCGCAGCTGGAGGCCGAGTACGACCGCCAGGCCACCGAGCAGCTGCCGTCGTCCGACGACCTCGCCGCGGAGTTCGAGCGCTACCTGCGCGAGCTGGACGATCCTCCGAGTTGAGGACGGTCCCTGCTGCGACGCAGACGGGACCGCGAGGCCCTAGTTGCAGAGTGCCGGCGCGGGGGCCCCGAAGGCGGTGTTGCACCCGTGGCGCAGGTCACCGTTGTTCGTGTCACCGGTGAAGAAGTGCAGCTGGATGCCCGGCGCGTTGTACGCCGCCGCGTTGTCCTGCCCCACGCTGTCCGTCGTCGTGCCACCGGTGGACGCACTGCCGGCACCGTCTGCGATCTCGAACTTCCAGATCGTGCCGTCGAAGTGTGCGTGTCGCAGCGTGTGCGCGGTCTCGTCGGCGTAGAAGACGTCGAGCGTGGTGGCGTCGCCGGCAACGGTCGCCGTGGACGAACCGACGTTGTTGCCCGTGCGGCCGCCGGCACCCGCGACCCCCGGACCGTCGAGGTTCTCGAAGTGCCAGCTGCCGTCGAACCACGCGTGGCGCAGACGGTGCGCGGCGGCGTCGTAGTAGTAGTCGTGCAGCTTGCCGTCGCCGGTGGCAACCGCCGCGTTGTACGTGCCCACCGAGTTGCCGGTCCGGCCGGCGCCGCCACCCACGCCTGGTCCGTCGAGGTCCTGCGTGGTCCACACCCCGCTGTCGAGGTGCGCGTAGCGCAGCCGACCGGTGGTCGAGTCGGCGTAGAACACGTGCAGCCCGCTGCCGGACGACGCGGCCGACACGAACGCACCCACGTTGTCGGAGGTGGCACCCGTCGAGGTCGCCCCCGGACCGTCGACGTCCTCGAAGTGCCAGCTGCCGTCGAACCACGTGTGGCGCAACCGCTGTTGGGCCGGCTTGACGCTGGTGGACGAGGTGTAGAAGTCGTGCAGGCCGATCCCGTTCACCGCCGAGTTGTAGACACCCGACGGGTCACCGGTGCGCCCCGCGCCGCCGGGCACGCCCGGACCGTCGAGATCCTCGAAGGTCAGCGTGGTGGAGAGCCCCGCCGACCGGAAGTGACGCAACCGCCCGTTCGTGGCGTCGAGGTAGAACCCGTCGATCTGCGGTTCCAGGTTCGGGAAGGCGCCGGCGATCGAGACGAAGTGGCCGACGTCGTCGGCGACGCGGCCGGCGCCGCCCGCCACACCTGCGCCGTCGAGATCACGGAAGTTCCAGCCGGTGCTGACTGCGTCGATGCCGAGGCGCAGACGATGGGCCGTGGTGTCGTAGTACGCGACGACCGGTTCCGTGAGCGGCGGGAACCCCGGCAGCACCGGCAACGAGATCGCCGACTTGTCGGCGTGCACGTCGTCGGTCGTGCGGCCCGCACCGGAGCCCGCGCTCGGGCCGTCGATCGCACCCACCCGCCAGCACGCACTCGTGAACAGTGCAACGAACACCGCCGCCGCCAACACTCCGACCCGTCCCGACGCGTGCGTCTTCACGTGACGACCTCCCCGGTCGATGCAGCGACCGCGCGACCCTGCCCGGGTGGCGACGACCCGAAAGTGTAACCATCGGTGCGGGCCGTCGCGACCAGGCCGTGTCGTCACGCCGTATCGTCACCCCGTGCGCACCGTGGCCGACTCGATCGATCCGATGCCACCGGTCGCCGACGCTGCGCTCCCGTGGGACCGCGAGGTCGCCGATCCGGTCGCGGCCCTCGCCACTGCGCGCGCCGCGTGCGGTGACACCTTCGTGGTCGAAGGTCCCCAACACCCGACGCTCTTCCTGTTCTCGCCCGAGGGCGTGCGCAGCTTCTACGCGCTGCCGGAAGCGGTCGCGAGCAAAGGCGTGGCCGACTGGATGATGCTGCGCCGCAAGCTGCCCGACGAGCTGTTCGCCGGTCGTCGCACGATGCCCCACGAGCTGTTCGGACGCGACGACGTCCGGAACTACCTCGCGGTGCTCGACGCCGCCATCGACGTCGCGTTCGTAGAGCTGGGCGACGAGGGCACCGTCGACGTGTTCGCGTTCACCCGCCGACTCGGTCACCGCATGGGCCTGGCCGCATGGGCCGGCGAGGTGCCGTCGCGCGGCCGTGACGATGCCGCGCGGTTCGACGACCTCGTCGACGCGCTCGACCAGCTCGACGGCTCCGCCGCGTTCGTGCACCCCGAGGCCATGGCCGCGGTCGCCGCTGCGGGCAAGCGCGACGAGCTCGCGGCGATGGCACGCGTCGAGGAGCACGTCGTCGAGACCGTGCGCGCACGTGACGCGCTCCCACGCGACGCGCGCCCGGACGATCTGTTCACGCGCGTCATGGAGCACTGGGCCGACGTCGACGAACCCGCGCGCACCATCGGCATCGCGCGCGACGTGATCCTCGTGCATCTGGCCTCGATGTCGAACCTGTTCGCGGCGTCGGGCTGGATGCTCGCCCAACTCGCGCTGCACCCCGACGTGCTCGCGCGCGTCCGCGACCGCGAACCCGGGCTCGTGGAACGTTGCGCGTTGGAATCGACCCGGCTCGGACAACGGTCGGTGATGCTGCGCGCGGTGCTCGCGCCCGCAGAGGTGCGCGACGAGCAGCGCACGTACCGCGTCGCGCCCGGCGCCCAGATCGCCACGTTGCTCCCCCTCACGAACACCACCGCCGCGCCCGGTCTCGGGGCCTACGACCCCGACCGGTGGCTCCGACGTCGTCTGCGCGCCGAGGCCGAGCTCCCCGCGCGGGAGCTGGTCACGACGTTCGGGCACGGGGAGCACACATGTCCCGCGCAGCCCTTCTCGCTCGCCGCCATGTGCCGGTCGGCGGAACGGTTGGTCGCGGGCTACGACCTCGAGCCCGTCGCCGGCTTCACCGCGGTCACCCCCCTGGCGGTGCAGATCGGCGGGGTCGCCCGCAGCCAGGATCCCTGTGCGGTCCGCTACCGCGCTCGGTGAGCCTGGGACACTGCACCGGTGACCACTCCCGAACCGCCGGGCCAAGAACCGCCGGCCCAAGAACCGCCGATCCGCGACAACCCAGCCCGCTGGGCCCCGGACCCGCTCGGACGCCACCAGTACCGCTACTGGGACGGCACCCAGTGGACCGACCACGTCTCCGACGACGGCCAGGTCGGCACCGACGCGCCGATCGCGAATCCTGCCCCGGCAACCGGTGCTGCAACTGCCCCCACGCCCGACGACGTCCTGCCCGAAGCGGCCGGGTACGCGGCCTCGACGGCGGCCTCGCCCACGCCAACAGGGGGCTTCGGCGCCACGCACCTCGGCGCGCCCATCCCCGGATCGGGCGCGACCGCGTCGGCCGCCGCGTACGCCACCCCGAACGCGTCCGGCCACTGGACCCAGCCCTCGGCTGCCTACGACGCCACTGCGGTGCTCGGCCGCCGTTACGGCGCGTTCGTGATCGACGCCGTCATCAGCCTGATCGCCTTCGGGCTCCTGTTCATCGCCACCGCATCGACGCACACCCGCGCCGAGATGCTCCGCGAGCCCGGCTGCCACCTGTCGGCCAACGACTCGTCGCAGGTGGAGTGCGACAACCGCGCCGTGATCACCGTGGACGACACCGTCTACGAAGCCGAGGGCGGCAGGTACCTCCTGTTGTGCGTGGCGTTCACGCTGCTCTACTTCGCGCTCATGGAAGGCCTCACCGGCGCCACGGCAGGGAAGCACATGACCGGCCTGCGTGTGGTCACGCCCGCGGGCACCGGCATCGGCGTCCCGCGCGCGCTCGTGCGCTGGGCCGTGTTCGCGGTCGACGGTCCGCTCACCCTGTTCATCTGCGGGATCGTCACGTCGGCGGTGTCGACCGGCCATCGCCGCCTCGGCGACATGGCCGCGAACTCCTACGTGATCGCCAAGAGCGATGCCGGCCGCCCGGTCGACGCGCGCCCCCGCTGACCGGTCCCGCTGACCGGTCCGCGCCGGGTCAGCCGACCCGGGTGCGCCACTCGTCGATCAGCCGGCCCGCGATCGACATGCCGCCGGTCGGGAAGTTGGGCGTGGCGTCGGGTGTGAACCACCGCGCCTCGACGATCTCCTGACCGTCGATCTCGATCTCGCCCGAGAGGTACTGCGCGCCGAAGCCGATCATCACCTGGTGCGGGAACGGCCACGGCTGGCTCCCACGGAACTCGACGTCGCCGACCACGAGGCCGACCTCCTCCATCACCTCGCGCCGCACCGCGTGCTCGAGCGTCTCGCCTGGTTCCACGAAGCCGGCGAGGCAGGAGAACATCCCCGACGGGAAGTTGGCGTTGCGGGCGAGCAGCGCGCGGCCGTCGTCCCGCTCCACCAGCATGATGACGGCCGGTGCGAGGCGCGGGTACGCGAGCAACCCGCATTCGGGACACTTCTTGGCCCGCTCGCCGGGCGCGTCGACGGTGTGGGCACCGCAGCGACCGCAATGAGTGTGGTTGCGTTCCCACTCCACCAGTTGGACGGCCCGGCCCGCGAGCGCCCACGTGGGTTCGTCGACCGACGACCAGAGCCGGAAGAGGTCGACGACGTCGTCGCGTGCACCGCCCTCCCCGTCGGGGCCCACGTCGACAGCCCAGCAGTGGCGACCGTCGAGCACACCGAGGAAGATGCCGCCAGATCCGGTGACAGTGCTCTCCGGTTCGCCCTCGAGCAGCACGACGCGCGTGCCCTGCACCGCGATGAGCAGGCTGGGTTCGTGGGGATCTCCGGGCGCGTCGAGGAGCGGTACGAACTGCGGTTCGGGCATGGGCGACATTCTGCACGACCCGCCCGCGACCGAGTCGCCGGGAGCGCTCCCCGTAACCTCGACCGGTGCCGACCGTCAGGACGCGCCGCGCGCTGCTGGTGACGGCACTGGTCCTCGCCGTGGTGCTCGTCGTGGGCGTGGTGGCGATCAACCTGCGCCTCTTCGTGTTCCCGCCCTCGTCGACGCCCGCCCACGCCGACGCCGTGGTCGTGCTCGCCGGGGGTTCCGGCGAACGCCTCGACAAGGGACTCGAGCTCGTGCAGCGCGGCGTGGCGTCGAACCTGGTCGTGTCCACCGGTCCGAACCAACTCTGCGCGACCGACCACGACTTCGCGGTGTTCTGCTTCGTCCCCGATCCCAACGACACGCGCGGGGAGGCGGAGGCGATCGGTCGCATCGCGGCGCGGGAAGGGTGGCAACACCTCGTCTTGGTCACCTCCGACTACCACGCGACGCGCGCCCGCCTCCTCCTCGGGCGCTGCTTCTCGGGAACGCTCGACGTGTCGACCGCCCACAGCACCCACGCGCCGCTGCCCCTGCTGTCGGCCATCGCCCACGAGTGGGGCGGACTCATCGAGAGCGCCATCCACCGCGACTGCTGATCAGTCACCCGCCAGCGCCGAGGACACACGTCGAGGGGCTGGTAGCCGGAGAAGCTGCGCGTGAGGCCCCACCCGACGAGCACGCCGTCACGTTCACGACGGCGTCGTGTCCGTGCCATGGAGCGACCACGCCAACGGTGGGGTTGTCCCTACCTCGGGGCCCCCCGTTAGAAGGTCTTGCCGTAACCCACTGCCACCTGGCCCCGGCGGAACGTCACCACGAACTTGCCCGGGGTGTAGCCCCGCAACAGTTCCTCCACCGGCACGCCGAGCTGCACCGACAGCTCCTGGGCCCTTGCGCGCGCGGCCGCGGGCTCCATGAACTCG
>DASXXX010000340.1:0-7364 GCA_036502765.1 Acidimicrobiia bacterium
CACGCCGTACACCAACTTCATGAGGCAGCTCTTGCCGGCGCCGTTCTCGCCGAGGAGCGCATGCACCTCCCCGGGCGCGACCGTGAGGTCGACCGCGTCGTTGGCCTGCACCTCCCCGAAGCGCTTGCTCATTCCGCGTACCTCGAGCCGCGCGACCTGAGCGTCGATCACTGCGCCCCTTCCTTGGCGACCATGAGCGCGATCACTTGGAGCGTCCGTTGCTCGACCACCTCGAGCGACTCGAGGAGGTGCGCGTCGAAGCGTTCGACGGCGAGGTCCGCTTCGCCGCGGAGCACCGCGTCACAGATCGAGATGTGTTGCGCGATCGTCGAGCCGATGCGGTCCGCGCTGAGGAAGTCCTGCATGCGCACCACGCGGATCCGCTCGTTCACCGTACGCAGGAACTCGACGAGGACGGCGTTGCCGGCGCTGTCGGCGAGGGCGAGATGGAAGGCCTCGTCGAGGAGGACGAAGTCGGGGCTGGGCTTGGGTTCGTCGTCCTGCAGCGCACGCCACTCGGCGCGCAGCTGCTCGACGCGGGCGAGGTCGTGGGTCGAACCGAGGTTCGCCGGCCGCCGTAGGGCCTGGATCTCGAGGCCCATCCGCACCTCGTAGAGCGTCCGCATCGTGGCGACGTCGGGCACCGTCGGTACGAAGCCGCCCTCGGTGTGGCGCGTCACCAGCCCTTCGGTGTGCAGACGGAGCAGTGCCTCGCGCACCGGGGTGCGCGACACCTCGAGCAGCGCGGCCAGACGTTCCTCGCCCAGCCGGTGGCCGAGAGGGAAGTCACCGGCGAGCAGTCGCGCCTTGAGGTCGGCGAAGACGTACTCGCCCCGCGAGGTCGTTTCCGCATACGGGTTCGTATACACGCGGGTCAACGTATGGACGCGCGATTTCTCGCACGTGTGACGGCGGTGAAGGGAGCGAGTCCGCGTCCTGTTGGGGGGATGGCATGAATCCCACCGATAGGTGACGGAAGCCCGTCAACAACCCGTCAGGGCGGGTCAGGGCGCGCGTCCTCCGAGCCACGACACGTGCGCGCTGACGACACGCCAACCCTGGTCGGTGCGCAGCCAGGTCTGCGACTGCCGACCGACGACCGACGATCCGTCGGGCACGAACTCGGTGTCGACGACCGCGAACTCGCGTCCGAAGGTGGTGATCACCGTTCGTCGGAGCTCGCGCGGCGGGGCGGCGACGGGTTGGCTCCGTCGGAACGCGCTGACTTCCTCGCTGCCGTACTGCGCGTCGTCGAACCCGTAGCGCACGGTTTCGGGGCCGTCGCGGAAGAACCCGATCAACGCGTCGACGTCGTTGCCGAGCAGCGCGGTTTCATAGCGCGCGAACTCGGCGGCGACCTCCTGCACCACCTCAGGATCGTTGACGACCACTGCGTGCTCCCTCTACGCGGTGCGGCGAGGCGAGGCACGGTAGCGCCTCGAATGAGCCGGGTAAGGTCGCCGGCATGGCCGCACCGACATCCGACGTCCCCGTCGCGATCACCGTCAACGGTGTCACGACCGCGCACGAGGTCGAGTCACGCACCCTGCTCGTGCACTACCTGCGGGAGGTGGTCGGGCTCACCGGCACCAACATCGGGTGTGACTCCACGTCGTGTGGCGCGTGCACGGTGCTCCTCGACGGCGAGTCGGTGAAGTCGTGCACCGTGCTCGCCGCGCAGGCAGACGGTGGGGCGGTCACCACCATCGAAGGACTCGCCGACGGCGAGACGCTGCACCCGATGCAGGCCGCGTTCCGCGAGCACCATGGCCTCCAGTGCGGGTACTGCACACCGGGCATGGTGATGGCGGCGGTTTCTCTCGCGCAGGAAGGCATCGCTTCGAACGGAAGCGCGCTCACCGAGGACGAAGTGCGCATCGGGTTGGAGGGCAACCTCTGCCGCTGCACCGGGTACCACAACATCGTCGCCGCGGTCGTCGCGGGATCGGCGGAGATGGCGCAATGATCCCCGCTGCGTTCTCGTACGCGCGGGCCGACTCGGTCGACGAGGCCGTCGCGCTCCTCGCCGAGCACGGTGACGACGCCAAGCTGCTCGCTGGTGGACACTCGCTGCTCCCCCTGATGAAGTTGCGGCTGGCCACGCCGTCGGTGCTGGTCGACGTCGGACGGCTCACCGAGCTCTCGTTCGTGCGCGACGACGGCGACACCCTCGCCATCGGTGGCCTCACCCGTCACCACGACGTCGAGCACGATCCGCTGGTCCACCAGTACGTCCCGCTGCTCGCAGCCGCGGCCGGTGAGGTCGGCGACCCGCAGGTGCGCCACCGGGGCACTCTCGGTGGGTCGCTCGCGCACGGCGACCCCGCGTCCGACCTGCCCGCGGTGGTGCTCGCGTTGCGTGGCAGCATCGTGGTGCGGGGGAGTGGTGGTGAGCGGACGATCGCGGCCGACGACTTCTTCCGCGGGTTCCTCGAGACCGCGCTGGCGCCCGACGAGGTGATCACCGAGGTGCGCGTCCCGAAGACCGGCGACGCGGGCTGGGCGTTCGAGAAGTTCAACCGTCGCGCCCAGGACTGGGCGATCGTGGGTGTCGCGGCGGTGGGCGGTGACCAACCCGGGGTGGCGCTGGTGAACATGGCCGACACACCGGTGCGGGCCGCTGCGGTCGAAGCGGCATTGTCGAGCGGCGCGTCGGCCGCCGACGCCGCAGCACTCGCGGGCGACGGCGACGATCCGCCTTCCGATCTCAACGCGTCGCCGGACTATCGCCGCCACCTCGCGCGCGTGCTCGCGGGTCGCGCGCTCGACACCATTGCTGCCACGGGAGGCGCCCGATGACCACCACCTTCGGTGCCGGATCGCTGGTCGGTGTCCCCGTCCGTCGGGTCGAAGACCCCACGCTGCTGCGGGGGGAGGGCACGTACATCGACAACCTCGATCTGCCCGGTGCGCTGCACCTCGCGTTCGTGCGCTCGCCGATGGCGCACGCTGAGCTCACGGCCGTCGACGCGTCAGAGGCGCGCGCGATGCCGGGCGTGGTCGCGGTGTACTCGGCGTCGGATCTCGACTTCCCTGACCACACCGGGATGATGCAGCTGCACCCCGCGGTGGTGCGCCCTGCGCTCGCGCGCGACCGGGTGCGCTTCGTCGGCGACGCGGTCGCGGTGGTCGTCGCCGAGACGAAGGCGCAGGCCGTCGACGCCGCCGAGGCGGTGATCGTCGACTACGACCCGCTGCCCGCAGCCACCGACATGGAGTCGGCCCTCGCGCCCGACGCGCCGATTCAGTTCGACGCGGTCGGCTCGAACGTGCTGATGGGCACGCGGGAGCCCGCCGATTTCGACGCCCTCGCCGGAGCGGAGGTCGTGGTGCGCGGCCGGTTCGAGAACCAGCGCCTCGCGGTCGTGCCCATGGAAGGCGCCGCGATCGCGGTGGTGCCCGGCGACGACGGCGACGGCCATGAGCTCACGGTGTACCTCGCGTGCCAGATGCCGCACTCCAACCGCGGCGCGGTCGCGACCGGGTTCGGCATCGAACCGGAGAAGGTGCGGCTGATCGCACCGCACGTCGGCGGTTCGTTCGGGGCCAAGCACTGGATCCCCGAGGGCATCGTCGCGGTGCGGATCGCGCGGGAGCTGGGACGGCCGGTGAAGTGGGTGGAGACCCGCTCCGAGAACATGGTCGCCATGCCCCACGGCCGGGGGCAGGTGCAGTACATCGAGCTCGGACTGCGGCGCGACGGCACCATCACCGGGATGCGCTGCCGCGTCGTCGGCGATGCCGGCGCGTACGGCGGCTTCGGCGGGATGCTGGCGTTCGGCCCCACTCGCATGATGTCGCAGGGCGTCTACCGCATCCCGAAGATCGGCTACGACTGCGCGGTCGCGCTCACCAACCTCGCGCCCATGGGTGCGTATCGCGGCGCGGGACGGCCCGAGGCGGCGGCGATGCTCGAACGCATCCTCGACATGGCCGCGGCCGAGCTCGGGATGGACCCGGTGGTGATCCGGCGCCGCAACTTCCTCCAGCCCGACGAATTCCCCTACTCGACCGTCACTGGCGTCACCTACGACGTCGGTGACTACGACGCCGCGCTCACCGAAGCGCTGCGCATCGCGGGATACGACGAACTGCGCGCCGAACAGGCCGCGCGCCGCGAGCGCGGCGACGTCAAGCAGCTCGGCATCGGCATCTGCGCGTACGTCGAGATCACCGCGGGCGGCACGTCGAGCGAGTACGCCGAGGTGGAGGTGCACCCCGACGGGAGCGCGACCGTGAAGGCGGGCACCTCCGCACACGGACAAGGCCACGCCACCGCCTACACGCAACTCGTCACCAGCGAGCTGGGCATCCCGATGGAGCGCATCGAGTTCGTGCAGTCCGACACCGCGCTCGTGCCCCGTGGCGGTGGCACCGGCGGGTCCAGGTCGCTGCAGATCGGCGGGAGCGCAGTGCTCGAGGCCTCGAGGGGCGTGCTCGAGCAGGCGCGCAGCCTCGCCGCCGAGCTGCTCGAGGCCGCGCCCGAGGACATCGTGCTCAACGACGACGGCACCCTCGGCGTCGTCGGCGTCCCGGCGCGCGCGATCTCGTGGGCCGAGGTCGCGACGAAGGCGAGCGACGACGGGCTCCCGCTCGCCGTCGAGCACGACTTCGTGCAGTCGGGCGCGTCGTTCCCGTTCGGCGCGCACGTGTCGGTGGTCGAGGTCGACACCGAAACCGGTCGGGTCGAGCCGATCCGCCACATCGCGGTCGACGACTGCGGGCGCATCCTCAACCCGATGCTGGTCGACGGCCAGGTGCACGGCGGCCTGGCGTCGGGCATCTCCCAGGCGCTCTGGGAAGAGATGGTCTACGACGCCGACGGCAATCCGCTCACGTCGACGCTGGCCGAGTACGGCATCCCGAGTGCGGCCGAGTTCCCGACGTTCGAGGTCGCGCACACGGAGACGCCATCGCCGCTCAACCCACTCGGCGCGAAGGGCATCGGCGAGTCGGCCACCGTCGGCAGCACTCCCGCGGTGCAGAACGCGGTCGTCGACGCGCTGAGCCATCTCGGCGTGCGCCACGTCGACATGCCGTGCACGCCCGAGCGGGTGTGGCGCACCATCGAGCACGCCAAGGCGGGCACCCTGCCCGACCCGTGGCGCGAGCCGCCTGCGGTGTTCGCGACGCTCAACGTGCGCGAACGGGGCACCCCCAAGCGCACCGAAGCCGACGACATCGACCTCTGACCCCCATCCAACGCGTTCTGGCGTTGGTTGAGCCGGGCTATTCCGCCGAACTGACGCCGGTTCGGGCGGCGAGGCGTTCGTGGAGGGCGGCGACGAGGGCGGGGACGGCGTCGTGCCAGTCGGCGACGATGCCGATGTCGGCGACGCCGAACACCAGCGCGTCGGCGTCGGGATTGATCGCGAGCACGGTGCCGGCGGCGCGCACGCCGACCATGTGGTTGAACTTGCCGCTGGCGCCGATCGACACGAACAGGCGCGGCGCGATGGTGCGGCCGGTGATGCCGATCTGACGGGCGCGGGGGAGCCAGCCCGCGTCGGTGACCTTGCGGGTGGCGCCGAGCTCGGCGCGCAGAACTTCGAGCAGCGGCGCGAGGTCGTCGTACTCCGACGGGTCGACGCCGCGGCCCACGCCGATGACGGCGTGCGCGGTGGCGAGGGTGTCGAGGTCGTCGTCGCGGGTGCGGGCGAGGACCCGGACCCGGTTGCGCGGGGTCGCGGTGACCGTGGACACCGCGGGCGACGACTCGTCGCGCGGCAGCCCGGCCGGCAGCACTCCGACGCGCACGGTCACCATCTGCACCGACGAGTTGGCTTCGACCGCGGCGACGAGTTGCCCACCGAACGCGGGCTTCCAGGCCACGAGGCGCGAGCGCACGAGATCGACCTCCAGGCCGACGGCGTCGCCGGTGAGCCCGGCACCGGCGCGCGCGGCCGCGCGCGACGCCACCTCGCGTCCCCACGCGGTGCTCGGTGCCAGCACGGCCCACGGCTGCGTGCGGACGACCCAGTCGCCGAGGGCGCGGGCGGCGTCGTCCTCAACCGTCGCGCCGTCGACCTGTACCACCGCGTCGGCACCCCAGACCGCGAGGCGCGCAGGCTCGTCGGGTGCGAAGGTCACCGCCACCGCGTGACCGTCGATCTCGGCTGCGAGCAGCGCGGCCGCCCCGAGCAGCTCACGCGTGTCGAGCGGTCGGTCGGGTTCGACCACCACCGCGACCGCGGGCCCGGCGACCGCACGCGCAGGCGGCACGACATCGGCCACTGCGTCGAGCGTCGATTCGTGTTCGAGCGCGCCACGTGATTCGAGCAGGTCGACGGCGGCGCTGATCTGCTCGTCGACCGAGCCGCTCATCACCGCGCACTGGCGCGTCACCTCGTGCACGCGCACCGCACCCACGCTGGTGGGACTCCCGACCTGTCCCCACGGTCCGGCGCCGAGATCGTCGGCCCGCACCGTGCGCAGCAACGACGCCGGCACCGCCTCGCGTCCCGGCGGGTCGACCTTGCACGGGTCGATCAGGCGCTCGGCCGTCGACAGCACTGCGGGCAGGTCGGTCTCGGCCTGGAGCCAGCCGTCGTCGTGCTCGCAGCGCGCGTTGACGACGCGCGTCGCCCCGTCGACGTTGAGGTGACGGATGCCGGTGAGGAAGGGGAGGTCGAGCAGCTCCGCGAGCTCGGGTCCGACCTGGCCGGTGTCGGCGTCGACCGAGTTGCGGCCGACGAGCACGAGGTCGAACGGACCGACGTGCTCGAGCGCAGCGGCGAGCGCGCGCGCGGTGGCCAACGTGTCGGAACCCGCGAACGCGGGGTCGGACACCAGCACGCCGTCGGCGGTGACGTCGCGCTCGATCGCCCACGCCAGCGCCTCGCGCAGCACGTCCTCGGCCGACGGCGGCCCGAGGGTCACGAAGGTCACCGAGTGGTCGCCGGCGTGGTCAGCGGCGTGGTCAGCGGCGTGGTCAGCGGCGAGCGTCTGGGCCAGCTCCACCGCCTGCGCGGCGGCGCGCCGGCAGTAGGGGTTCATCTCCAGGTCGAGGCCCTCGCGCTTCAGCCGCCCGTCGGGGCCGAGCTCCATCTCCTCGAACGCCGGGATCTGCTTGAGCAGGGCTGCGATGCGCACCGCCGAAAACTACCTGGCCGCGCGAACCCCCTCAGTTTCGGCGTGGTTCGCCCGCGATCATCGCGGGGTAGCCACCCAAAAGGTCAGGAGCCGACGCGGGCGCCGGCGGTGTACTCGACCGGCATGTGCTTCACGCCGCCGATGAAGTTGGAGCGCAGCACCTCGGGCTCGGCGACGAGGTGCATGTCGGGGATGCGCGACAGCACCTCTTCGAAGATGAGGCGCAGCTCCATGCGGGCGAGGTTGGCGCCCAGGCAGAAGTGGTGACCGCC
>DASXXX010000341.1:0-1585 GCA_036502765.1 Acidimicrobiia bacterium
AGCGAGCGGACGCGAGCGACGGAGGAGAGATGGCGATGGACGTGGCGAACTCGCTGCTCGACCTGGTGGGGAACACCCCGCTGGTGCGACTCGGCCGGGTGGGACACGACCTCGAGTGCGACCTCCTCGCCAAGGTCGAGCTGTTCAATCCCGGCGGCAGCGTGAAGGATCGTCCCGCGGTGGCGATGATCGACGCCGCCGAGCGCGACGGCCTGCTCGGTCCCGGCGGCACCATCGTCGAACCGACGTCGGGCAACACCGGTGCCGGCCTCGCGATCGTCGCCGCGCAGCGCGGCTACCGCTGCATCTTCGTCATGGCCGACAAGATGAGCGAGGAGAAGATCTCGCTCCTGCGCGCGTACGGTGCCGACGTCGTGGTGTGCCCCACCGCGGTGGCGCCGGAGCACCCGACGTCGTACTACTCGGTCGCCGACCGCCTCACGCGTGAGACGCCGGGCGCGTTCCGGCCCGACCAGTACTCCAACCCGGCGAACCCCGACGAGCACGAGCGCTCCACCGGCCCCGAGATCTGGCGCCAGACCGAAGGCCGGATCACGCACTTCGTCGCCGGCGTGGGCACCGGCGGCACCATCACCGGCGTGGCGCGGTACCTCAAGGCGCAGAACCCCGCGGTGCAGATCGTCGCCGCCGATCCCGCGGGTTCGGTGTACTCGGGCGGCACCGGCCGCCCCTACCTGGTGGAGGGCGTGGGCGAGGACTTCTGGCCCACCACCTACGACCCGTCGCTGGTCGACCGCATCGTGGAGGTCAGCGACACCGAGTCGTTCGCCGCCGCCCGGCGCGTGACACGGGAAGAGGGACTGCTCATCGGCGGTTCGTGCGGCACCGCGGTGCACGCCGCGCTCGTCGTCGGGGCCGAGCTCGGTCCCGACGCGGTAGTCGTGGTGCTCCTGCCCGATTCGGGCCGCAACTACCTGTCGAAGATCTTCGACGACCGGTGGATGACGCGCTACGGCTTCCTGCGCCACGAGGGACCCACCGCGGGCGACGTGCTCGGCGCCAAGGACGGCACCATCCCCGACCTCGTCGTCATCACCGCCGACACGCCGACGCGCGTGGCGTTCGCGCGGATGCGCGCGCTCGGCGTGTCGCAGCTCGTCGTCGCGACCACCACGGAGTTGCCCCTCGCGGCGTCGGAGGTGTCGGGCGCGGTGTCGGAGCTGCCGCTCATGGACAAGGCGTTCCACGATCCTGCGGTGCTCGATCGGCCCGTCGGCGAGATCATGGAACCGGCGCCGCCGATGCTCGGGATCGGCGAGACGGTCACCGACGTCGTCGCTCGGCTCGAGTCGTGCACCGCGGTGCTGGTGCTCGACGGCGGCCATCCCGTCGGCGTGCTCACCCGCTCCGACGTGTTGCAATTCCTCTCGTCCAGGTCGGCAGTGTGACCGACGTAGAACCAGGAGCCGGCTCCGTGCCCGAACGGCGAGATGGCTCCGTGCCCGAACGGCGAGATGGCTCCGTGCCCGAACGGCGAGATGGCTCCGTGCCCGAACGGCGAGACGGCTTCGAGACGCGCGCGATCCACCAAGGACAACCACCCGACCCCACGACGGGGGCGGTG
>DASXXX010000342.1:0-5493 GCA_036502765.1 Acidimicrobiia bacterium
GTCTACCGCCCCAACCAGATCACGACGTAGAGGAGCACGCCCACGACGCCGACCGTGATGCCGAGCGCGTAGCGCCGCACGCGGCCGTCCTGCAGTTGCTGGATGCCGCGCGCCATGAGTGCGAACAGTGAGCCGACGCCGTTGACCGTGCCGTCGATGATCTTGTTGTCGACCACCCGGTCGAGCCAGCCGGCCAGCGCCCGGCCGGGACCACCGACGAGCTTCGAGATGCCGGCGTCGTAGTAGTAGGCGTTGCCGAGGATGGGGGCGATGCCGCCGAGCTTCTCGTCGAGCGGGTCGCGCTCGGCGTGCTCGAGGCCCTTCTTGTAGAGCGTGTAGGCGAGGAAGATCCCGCCGGCCGCGATCGCGAACGTGAGCATCTCGAGCGCGAAGCCGCCGACGAAGGTGTCGGGGTGCACCTCGGGCACACCGCGGAACGACGACTCGAGCCACTTGTCGAGCCACTCGAAGTTGGTGAACGGCAGGTTCATGATCCCGCCGATGGCCGCGAGCACCGCGAGCACCATGATCGGGAAGGTCATGATCGGCGGCGACTCGTGCGGCTGGTGTCCCACCGGTGTGGCCACCGGATCGCCGTACGACACGGTGGGCGACGGGTCGCTGTTGGCGGGGTCGTCGTCGTCGGCGTCGAGGACCGCGGTGCCAGTGCCGGTGCCGTGCCCGTCGGCGTCGTCCTCACCGGAACCGCCCGACACGATCGGGATGGTGGGGGTGGTGGTGGGCAGTCCGTCGAAGGCGGCGGTCTCGTAGCGCGCGTTGCCGTAGAAGGTGAGCCAGATGAGCCGGGTCATGTAGACCGCGGTGAACGCAGCGGCGACGATGCCGACGACCCACAGGCCGTAGTCGTCGCGCAGGAACGCCTGGCTGATGATCTCGTCCTTCGAGAAGAAGCCCGAGAGCGGCGGCACGCCCGCGATGGCGAGCCACGCGACCACCATGGCGCCCGCGGTGTAGGGCATGAACTTGCGGAACCGGCCCATGACCCGCATGTCCTGTACGTCGTTGTTGCCGTGGATCACCGACCCGGCGCCGAGGAACAGGCAGCCCTTGTAGAACGCGTGGCAGAGCACCATGAACACCGCGGCGGTGTACGCATGGATGCCGATGGCGAGGAACATGTAGCCGAGCTGGCTGACGGTGGAGTACGCGAGCACGCGTTTGATGTCGGGCTGGACGATCGCAACCGTGCCCGCGAGCAGCGCGGTGATGCCGCCGACCCATGCGACGACGGTCCCTGCATCGCTACTGACGTCGAGGAACACGTGCGCGCGGCACAGCAGGAACACACCCGCGGTGACCATGGTGGCGGCGTGGATGAGGGCCGACACCGGGGTGGGGCCTTCCATCGCGTCGGGCAGCCAGAGGTGCAGCGGGATCTGCGCGCTCTTGCCGATTGCGGCCACGAGGAGCAGGAGCGCGATCGCGGTGGCGGTGCCACTCGAGATGGCGTGCGCGCCCGCTGGGATGGCGGCGTAGTTGAGCGACCCGTACGACGCGAAGATCAGGAACATCGCGAGGAGGAAGCCGACGTCACCGACGCGGTTGGTGACGAACGCCTTCTTGCCTGCCACCGCGGCGGCGTTGCGCTCGAACCAGAACGACACGAGGAGGTAGGAGCTGAGGCCCACGCCCTCCCACCCGAGGAAGGTGACGAGGAAGCTCGAGCCCAGCACGAGCATCAACATCGAGAACACGAACAGGTTCAGGTACGCGAAGAAGCGGCTGAACCGTTCGTCGCCGTGCATGTAGCCGATCGAGTAGAGGTGGATGAGCGAGCCCACGCCGGTGATCAGCAGGATCCATGTGACCGACAGCGTGTCGGCGTAGAAGCCCATGTCGACGTGGAGCGCCCCGGCGGGCAACCAGGTGTAGAGGGTGATGATGTTCAGCCGCACCTCGCCCGGCAGGTCGAGCATGGCGAAGAACATCACCAGCGAGGCGACGAACGACAGGCCGACGAGTGAGGTGGCGATCCAGCCCGAGAACGGCTCGCCGATGCGCTTGCCGAACAGCAGGAGGACCACCGCGCCCAGCAACGGCAGCGCGGGCACGATCCAGATCAGGTCGAGGAGGTCGCGCGCGCTCACTGAGCCACCTCATCCACGGAGGGATCCTTGAGGAGATCGAGGTCGTCGGCGGTGGCGCCGCGACGACGTCGGAAGATGGCGACGATGATGCCGAGGCCCACCGCGACCTCGGCGGCCGCCACCGACAGCACGAAGAACACGATCACCTGGCCGCGGATGTCGTTGAGCTCGTTGGCGAACGACACGAATGTGAGGTTCACCGCGTTGAGCATCAGCTCGACGCACATGAACATCACGAGGACGTTGCGCCGCGTGAGCAACCCGATCGCGCCGATGGTGAACAGGAGCGCGGCGAGGACCAGGTAGTAGGTCGGCGTGATCTCGAGCGCGGCGAGGGTCGGTGTCACGGCGCGTCCTCCGCGAGCTCGTCGGCGTTGCGGCTGCGCCGGGCGAGCACGACCGCGCCGATCACCGCGAGCACGAGCAGCGCGGCAGTGATCTCGAACGGCCAGAGGAAGTCGGTGAACAGCGACCGGGCGATGCGCTCCACGTTGTTGCCGAGACCCGGCGTGCCGCCCCGGATGGCGTCGCCGGCGGGTGCCTTGGCGCCGGTGGCCCACTTGTGGCCGGTGAGGAACAGCACCTCGGCGAGCAGCACCAACCCGAGGACGATCGCCGCGCCGCGCTGGCCTTTGAGCGGGTCGCGCAACGTGTCGGGATGGTCGACGCCGAGCAGCATGATGACGAACAGGAACAGCACGACGATGGCGCCGGCGTAGACGACCACCTGGACCGCCGCGAGCAGGTGCGCGTCCTGCTGGAGGAACAGCACCGCCACGCTCACCAGCGTGACGACGAGTGAGAGCGCGCAGTGCACCGGGTTGCGCGCCAGCACGACGCCGAACGCACCGGCGAGCGTCAGCGCGCCGAACACCGCGAAGATGACGACGTCCATCGTCAGTGGCCGCCCGCGTCGGTGTCGCCGTGCTCAGTGTCGCCGTGCTCAGTGTCGATGGTGGCGACCGGTTCCTCGGGTGCAGGCTCGGTGAACTCGCTCTCGTCCTCGGTGGCCGACTGTCCGACCTCGGGTGCGCGCACCCCGAAGCCGAGCTCGCCCGACCAGCCGACGCGGCCCTCGTAGACCGCCTGGCCCGAGGGCGCGGTGGCGCGCATCCACGCGCTGGTGTCGTCGTCCTCGTTGCCGAGCCACAGCTCCCACGGCTGACGCCGCGCGCGGCCGTCGTCGTCGACGAGCAGTTCGGCCTTGGTGTAGATCGCGTCCTCCCGGTTGGCGAAGGAGAACTCGAAGAGCTTGGTCTCGGTGATCGCCTCGGTGGGGCAGGCCTCCACGCACAGATCACAGTGGATGCAGCGCAGGTAGTTGATCTCGTAGACGAAGCCGTAGCGCTCGCCCGGTGACACCGGTGCGTCGACCGGGTTGTCGGCGCCGCGCACGTAGATGCACTTCGCCGGGCACACGCCCGCGCAGAGCTCGCACCCGATGCACTTCTCCATGCCGTCCTCGTAGCGGTTGAGGACGTGGCGGCCGTGGAAGCGCACCGGCTTCGGTCGCTTCTCCTCGGGGAAGTGCTCGGTGACCTTCGGGCGCCCGATCTGGCGCAGGGTCACCCCGAACCCGCTCAGCCAGCCCACTACCGGATCTCCTCGACGAGTTCCGTCTTCTTCGGCACCGACAGGTAGAGCGTGGTGCCGATCGCGAGCGCGCCGGCGATGGTGGCGGGCAGGACGATCCACATCGACCAGCCCTCTTCCTTGGCGACGATCACCACACCGGAGATCATCACCCAGAGGAACGCGATCTCGATGAGGAACTTCCAGCCGAGACCCATGAGCTGGTCGTAGCGCAGGCGCGGGAGCGAGGCCCGCAACCACACGGTGCCGAACAACAGCACGAGGACCTTCAGGAAGAACCAGAACACCGGCATGATCCACGCGTTGAACCAGCCGTTGGCGGGCAGGAACCCGAGGCCGGGACCGTTGGGACCGCCGAAGAACAACGTGACCGCGATGGCGCACATCGTGATGACGTTCATGAACTCGGCGAGGTAGAAGATCGCGAACTTGATGCCGGTGTACTCGGTGAAGAACCCGCCGGTGAGCTCCTGCTCCGCTTCGACGAGGTCGAAGGGCGGATGGTTGGTCTCGGCCACCGCCGAGATCACGAAGATCACCAGCGCCACGATCGCCGGCAGCCAGTACCAGTCGCCGTTGAAGATCGACTGGACACCGTCCCAGCCCTGCTTGATCACGATGCCGCGGGTCGAGAGCGTGTTCGACTGCACGAGCACGCCGACGATGGCGAGGCCGAACGCGGCTTCGTAGCTGAGCAGCTGCGCCGACGCGCGCACGGAACCCAGCAGCGGGTACTTGGAACCCGACGCCCATCCCGCGAGCAACACGCCGTAGAGCCCGAGCCCCGACATCGCGATCAACCACAGGATCCCGAAGGGCAGGTCGGCGAGCTGCAGGAACGTCTCGTGGCCGGCGATGGTGACGACGCCGCCGATGGGCACGATGCTGAACGCGAGGAACGCCGGCAGCAGCGCGAGGTACGGCGCGAGGCGGAAGATGCGCCGGTCAGCGGTGTTCGGCTCCGACTGCTCCTTGAAGAACAGCTTGATGCCGTCGGCGAGGCTCTGGAACAGCCCGAAGGGCCCGGCGCGGTCGGGGCCGATGCGGTTCTGCATCTTGGCGATGACCTTGCGCAGGAACCAGATGTACATCAGCACCGACAGCAGCAGCAGCACGAACACCGCGATCGTCTTGCCGATGATGATCAGCACGACGGTCGTGTCGACGCCGCGGCTGAACAGCGGGTCGGTGATCGAGAGCAGTCCGGTCAACGACGGCTCGAACATGGACGTCACCGCGGCGTTCACCGGGTGGTCTCCACGCGGAGCTCGGTGACCGCGGTGGCGATGTCGACGATGTCGTTGGGGCCGACGTCGCCCCCCTGCGCGAACGCCATGAACGCGGTACCCGGCGCGGTGGCGGAGTCGGCCAGCACCGGCAACCGGACCGTGCCGCGCGGCGTGGTGACGAGCACGTCGTCGCCCTCCCCGCTCACACCGATGCGACTGAGGTCGCTCGGGTGCACGACCAGCGACGCGCCGGTGGCGAGGTCGGCCAGCGCCGGGCTCGACGAGACCATGCGTCCGGCGTCGTAGAGCGTGCGGGCGGCCACGAGGCGGAGACTGTACGCGTCGGGCGGCGTGGGCACCGGGGTGGTCACCGCGCGGTTCCACACGTGCAGCGCGGGCTGCGTCGCGAGCACTTCGGCGGCCACCTCGACGGCCTCCTCGGCCGACGCTTCGTCCTCCTCCGGGCCCTCGCCGCTGGCGAGGCCGGGCTTGATCGGGTCGGACCCGCTCCCGCCCGCGGCGATCGCGCCGGTCCCGAGCGACGAGAGGTGCGACTCGTCGGC
>DASXXX010000343.1:0-11544 GCA_036502765.1 Acidimicrobiia bacterium
CCCCGACGTCGTGGCCGCGCACGGCGAACCGTTGGCGGTCGCCGCAGTCGACGGCGGCAGCGACTCGTACTGGCACGCGCGCGCCGATGGGTCCGATCCGATGACGATGCTCCTCGACGAGGTCGTCCCGCTCGTCGAGGAGCGACTCGGGACGCCCACGTCGCGCGCGCTGCTCGGCTGGTCGATGGGCGGGTACGGCGCGCTCCTGGCGGCCGAGCGCGCGCCCGACGACTTCGACGTGGTGGTGGCGTCGAGTCCCGCGTTGTGGACGTCACCGGGAGACACGCCTGCCATCGCCTTCGACGGCGAGGACGACTACCGCCGCAACGACGTGTACGCCGGCGCAGATCGTCTCGAGTCGATCGTCGTCCGGGTCGACTGCGGGACCGACGACCCGTTCGTCGATGCCGCGCGCACGTTCGCGGCAGGGCTCCCGCACCCCAATCCGGGGACGTTCACCGACGGGTTCCACGACGCGGCGTACTGGCGCAGCGTGGCCCCGGCTCAGGTCGCGACCATCGGGCGCGCGCTGTTCGCCTGATGTCGGACGCGCGAGTGCCGGACGCGCACCTCTCAAGACGCGCGACGGCGCCCCGCCAGTGGGTGGCGGGGCGCCGACGCGGTGAGACCAGCCGGTCTCGAGCTGCGTACTACTTGTTCGGCTGCGGGGTGACCCGGAGGTAGGGCTTCTGTGCGGTCCAACCCTTCGGGAACTTCTCCTTCGCGTCCTCGTCGCTGACCGCGCCCGTGATGATCACGTCGTCGCCGTCGTTCCAGTTGGCCGGCGTGGCCACCTGGTAGTTGGCGGTGAGCTGCAGCGAGTCGATCACCCGGAGGATCTCGTCGAGGTTCCGACCGGTGCTCGCGGGATACGTGATGATCAGCTTGACCTTCTTGTCGGGGCCGATCACGAACACGGAACGTACGGTGAGGGTGTCGTTCGCGTTCGGGTGGATCATGTCGTAGAGGTCGGCGACCTTGCGGTCGGGGTCGGCGATGAGCGGGAAGTTGAGCTTGACGCCCTGGGTGTCCTCGATGTCACCGACCCAGCCCTGGTGCGACTCGAGCGAGTCGACGCTCACGCCGAGGATCTTCACTCCGCGCTGGTCGAACTCGGGCTTCCGCTTGGCGAACGCGCCCAGTTCGGTGGTGCAGACCGGCGTGAAGTCCTTCGGGTGTGAGAAGAGCAGCCCCCAACCGTCACCGAGGTAGTCGTAGAGGGTGATGGTGCCCTCGGTGGTCTCGGCGGTGAAGTTCGGGGCCTCGTCGCCCAGTCGAACCGGCATGGTGGTTCCTCCTTGGAACGCTGAATCTCTGGAGTGCGGCTTCCCACGTTACCGAGCGGAAGGGCGAAAGGCGAGTGAAACAGTCAGAAATCTCGCGACCCGGTTGACAGGCCGGTCGCGACGCGAGGAACCTGCGCCGGGGCACGAGAGGGCAGGGGCGCGATGGCGACGCAGAGCAGTGGGTACTCCGGAACCCCGCTCCCGAAGAAGCTGGGCATCCGGGAGGGCGCGCGGGTGGCCGTGGTGTCCGCCCCGGCAGGTTTCACCCGGGTGCTCGGCCCGCTGCCCACCGGGGTCGACCTCCGCACCGATGCGCGCGGCCGCTGCCACGTCGTCGTGTTCTTCGTGACCCGACGCGCTGAGCTGGCGCGGCGGTTTCCGTCGTTCGTCCGCGCGCTCGAGACCGACGGCGGTCTGTGGGTGGCATGGCCCAAGAAGACCTCGGGAGTCGCCACCGACCTCGTCTTCGACGCGGTACAGGAAGTAGGCCTCGGCTGCGGGCTGGTCGACAACAAGGTCTGCGCGATCGACGCGACGTGGTCGGGCCTGCGCTTCGTGCGAAGGGTCGCCGACCGCTAGAACCGCCAACGGGTAGAACAGCCAACGGGTAGAACAGGTGGTGTGTGCGGACGGTTCGTCTCGGTGTCGTCACCGCAGCTCCTGGTCGACCGGTTCGGCGTCGAGGAGACCGCCGTCGAGAGCCGCGAACCCGACTACAACGTGACGCCACGGGCCATGGTGCCGATCGTGCGCGACCGCCCACCCCGCAAGGGTGTCGAGGGGCCCACCAAGCGGGCGCTCAGCCTGGTGCGATGGGGGCTGGTGCCGTCGTGGGCCGAGAGCACCGCCATCGGCGACAAGCTCATCAATGCGCGCTCCGAGACCATCACCGAGAAGGCCGCCTACAAGCGCGCCTTCGCGCGCCGGCGCTGCATCGTGCCCGCCGACGCGTTCTACGAGTGGCGGCCGTCGAAGAACACGTCGATCAAGCGACCGCCGCGGCAGCCGTACCTGGTGCACCGGCGCGACGGCGAACCGATGGCGTTCGCGGGGCTGTGGGAGATCTGGCGCGATCCGGCGATCGCCGACGACGACGATCCTGACGCGTGGGTGCGCTCGTGCGTGATCGTCACGACCTCGGCCAACGACCTGTTGGAGCCGATCCACTCGCGCATGCCGGTGATGCTCGACGAGAGCGACTGGGACACATGGCTCGATCCCACCACGGACGACGTCGCCGAGCTCGAGGCGATGTTGCGTCCCGCGCCCGACGACTGGCTCGAGGTGTATCCCGTGAGCACGCGCGTCAACTCGCCCGACAACAACGATGCCGAGCTGATCCAGCGCGTCGAGCCCGACACGCTCCTTTGAGTGGTCGTAGTCTCCGCCAACATGGAGACGCAGCAGTACCTCGACCAGCTCGCGCAGAACTCGGAGCGGCTCGCCGACGCAGCTGCCGCCGCCGGCACCGACGCGCCGGTGCCCAGCTGCCCGGGGTGGACGGTCACCGATCTCCTCGCCCATTGCGCGGCCGGCGACAGCTGGGCACGCACGATCGTGGAGCAGGGTCGGGCGGGTAGCACCGACCGCGTGGACCGCGGCGCGGCCGATCCGGCACTCCAGGGCGACGCGCTGGTGCAGGCGTTCCGCGACGCCGCACGCGCGCTCGTGGCCGCGCTCTCCTCCGTCACCCCCGACACGCCGGTGTGGACGTTCTCGTCGACCAGCCGCACGGCGTCGTTCTGGCAGCGGCGGCGTGCACAGGAGACCGCGGTGCACCGCTACGACGCCGAACTGGCCGCCGGGGCACCGACGCCGGTCGACGCCGAGCTCGCGGTCGACGGCATCGACGAGATCCTCACCGTCTTCCTGCCCCGGCTGGCCGACAACTTCGGTCCGATAGGCGACGGCACCGTGCACCTGCACTGCACCGATGTCGACGGCGAGTGGCTGTTCGCCCGGCGCGACGGCGAGATCGCGGTCACTGCCGAGCACGCCAAGGGCGACGTCGCCGCGCGCGGCACTGCGTCCGACCTGTTGCTGTTCGTCTGGGGCCGCGTTCCCTCGAGTCAGCTCGAGGTGTTCGGCGATGTCGCGTTGCTGGAGCGGTTCGGCGAGGGGATGCGGGTCTAGTTCAGCTGATCGGCGCCAGGGCGCGGATCGTGTCGCGCACCGCGTCGCCGCGTCCCATGATCGAAGGTGCCGTGGTCGTGACGCCGTTCGCCGCGTAGCTCTCGACCTTCGCTCTGATCTGCTCCGGTGTGCCCCACACGATGAGGTCGTCGATCACCTCGTCCGGCACGAGCTCGAGCGCGCGGGCACGGTCACCTGCGGCCCAGGCATCCCACATCGGCTGGAGCACGGACCCGCGACCGAGCCACTCGTGGAACTTCGCGTACACGTCGACGTTGAGGTAGCTGGTGATCGCGCGCGCGGCCATGGTGCGCACGACGTCGAAGTCGTCGGTCGGAGCGACGAAGATCCGGGCCACGATCTCCTTGCCGTTCACGTAGGGCGCGACCTGCGCGACGTCGGAGGCGGACAGCCAGTTGACGATCGCGCCGTCGCCCTCGTCGCCCGCCAGCGTCAGCATGCGGGGACGCAACGCCGCGACGAGGATGGTCGGGGGGATCTCGGGCACGAGTCCGAGCCGGAAGCCCTGCACCTCGAAGGTGTCGTAGCGCTCAGCCACCTTGTCGCCGGTGAGGGCGCGTCGGAGGAAGCGCACGGTGTCTCGCGTGCGCCGGAACGGGTCGACGAACGGGATGCCGTTCCAGCGCTCGACGATCGCGGGTGACGACGCGCCGATGCCGAGCGCGAAGCGTCCGGGCGCGGCGTCGGCCATCGTCGCGGCCGACTGCGCCAGCAGCGCCGGGCCGCGGGTGAAGGCGGGCACGATCGCGATGCCGCCGCGCAGCGTGGGCACCCACGCAGTCGCCAGGGCCAACGGCGTGAAGCCGTCGGGACCGTCGGCCTCGGACGACCACACGTCGCTGAAGCCGAGGGCGGCGATCTCCTCGAACCACTCGCGGTGCGCGTGCAGCGGCACTCCGGGAATGGGCACGGTGACGCCGTAGCGCCGCGGGACGTCGGCCATCGGGCGAATCTACGCCCGTCTCTCCAGGCCGGACACGCATCCGATCGGCGGAGGCGTGCCTTGTAGGCTGCGACCCTCATGTGTGGCATTGCCGGGTTCTGGGGCGCGCCCGACGCCGCCCTCCTGGCCACCATGACCAGCCGGATCGCCCACCGCGGCCCCGACGGCGAAGGCTTCTTCGAGCACCCGCTCGCCAGCCTCGGTCACCGCCGACTCGCGATCATCGATCCCGCCGGTGGTCACCAACCGGTGGGCACCGACGACGGCCTCGTGCAGCTCACCTACAACGGCGAGGTCTACAACTTCCGCGAGCTGCGGGCCGAGCTCGAGCCGCTCGGACACGCGTTCCACACGAACTGCGACACCGAGGTTGTGTTGCACGCGTACCTCGAGTGGGGCACCGACTGCTTCGCGCGCTTCAACGGGATGTGGGCGCTGGCGATCCTCGACCTCAGGGCCGAGGATCGAGCCGGTCACTCCGGACCGCGCCTCGTCCTCGCCCGCGATCACTACGGCATCAAGCCGCTGTACTACGCACGCTCGACGAGTGGCCGCGTGCTGTTCGCGTCCGAGGCCAAGGCGGTGCTCGCCGACGCGGAGCTCGTCACCGAACCCGACCGCCAGTGGCTCTACGACTACCTGCTGCACGGTCTGCACGACCACAAGCCGCAGACCGCGTTCGCCGGCATCCGCGCGCTCGCGGCGGCAACGTGGGCCGTGGTCGACGCCGACGGCGTGCACGAGCAGACGTACTGGACGCCCACGCTCACGACCGACGCCGCGCCCGACCCCGCCGAGTTCCGCGCCCGCTTCGAGAAGTCGGTGGAGCGACGACTCGTCGCCGACGTCCCCGCCGGTACGTGTCTTTCGGGCGGGATCGATTCGTCGTCGATCGTGAAGGTCTCGGATCAGTTGCTCCGGGAGCACGTGCCCGACGCGGTGTCGCTCGGCGACCACCTGAAGACGTTCTCGATCGTCTACGACGGCGATCCCATCGACGAGCGCGCGTACATGGACGCCGTGCTCGCCGAGGTCGACGCCGAGCCCGCATTCGCGGAACCCACGTCGGAGCGGTTCGTCGACGAGCTCGACCAGATGGTGTGGCACCAGGACGAGCCCATCGTGTCGACCGGCCCGTACGCGCAGTGGTGCGTGATGCGGCTCGCGCAGCCCAAGGTCACGGTGCTGCTCAACGGGCAGGGCGGCGACGAGCTCCTCGCCGGGTACGTGCCCTATCAGTACGTGTACCTGCGCGAGTTGTTGAAGCACCGCCGCTTCGGGCAGTTCACGCGCGAGGCGTGGGCGTCGCGCGACGTGCTGAAGCCGTTGGTGAAGCGCCGCCTCGCCGATCGTCGCCACTCGCTCCCGATCAAGCCGCTCCTGCGCCCCGCGCTCTACGACGGCCTCGAGCCGCCGAAGTTCCAGCGGTCGCAGGACGACATGAAGCGCAGGCTCGTCGCCGACCTGCAGACGTTCTCGCTGCCCTCGCTGCTCCGCTACGAGGACCGCAACTCGATGGCGTTCTCCATGGAGTCGCGCCTGCCGTTCCTCGACCAGGAGCTGGTCGACTGGGTGCTGCGGCTGCCGTCGTCGGCGCTCGTCGACCAGGGCTGGAGCCGCGCCATCCTGCGCGAGGGACTTCGGGGCGTGCTCACCGAGAAGGTGCGCACCCGGCGCTGGAAGGTCGGGTTCACCACGCCGGAGACCCGTTGGCTGCGCGCTCGGCGCGCCGCGGTGCAGGGCCTGTACCGCTCGCCGCAGTTCTGCGCGCGTCCGTACTGGGACGCGGCCGCGCTGGCCGACACCTTCGAGCGGTTCTGCTCCGGCGAGGTCGAGCCGTCGCAGATCTTCTGGCGTGCGATCAACACCGAGATCTGGATGCGCGTGTTCTTCGATCACGACGGCGGGTCGCGTCTCGGCGCCGCGCCCGATTCGCACTTCACCCGCATCGGCGACGAGTGGCTCGCGGCGCGCGACGAACGCGCGGCCGTCGCGTTGGCGCAGTTCTCCGCGCATGACCAACGGCATCTCTTCGCGCGTTCCACCGTCGACGGGCGTGACTACGCGCGTGCGCCGATCCGCACGCAGCTGTTCGTGAGCGGCGACTCGTTGCTCGACGGCCTCACAGCGGCGTTGCGCGACGTGGAGCTCGCGCCGGACGACATCGTCGCGGTGAGCGAGAAGGCAGTGGCCATCTGCCAGGGCCGTTCGTACCCGGTCGACGAGGTCCGGGCGCGCCCACTGGCGCGCGCGCTCTCACGATTCGTCGGTCGTACCGCGTCGGGCATCGGCCTCGGCATCCCCGCGACGATGGAGCTCGCCATCCGGGAGGCGGGCGAAGCGCGCATCCTCACCGCCACCGCCGCCGCCGCGGTCACGAAGCCGTTCGGTGTGAAGGGCGTGTTCTACCGGGTTGCCGGACCGGCGGTCCGCGCCATCGACGGCCCGACCCACGGCACCATCCCGCCGTACGACGGCCACGCCAAGATGGGTCCGGAAGACCCCGAGGGTGTCGCGCGCGAGGTGTCGCGTGCGCTGGGTGTCGGCGTGGCGATCATCGACGCCAACGACATCGGCGTGAACGTGCTCGGCGTGTCGAGCGGCGTCGACCCCGCTCTGGTCGAGTCGTTGCTCCGCGACAACCCACTCGGCCAGGGCGCGCAGCAGACCCCAGTCGCCCTCCTCCGCCCCGTCTGACCCTCTTTCCCGTTCCGGCGTCGGAGCGGCGCAATAGTTCGGCCGCTTCGACGCCGGTTCGTTGACGACGGGTCAGTCGAGACCGATCATGGCGCGGAAGTCGGCGGTGCTGTTCACGTGGGGGAAGGGGTCGGACGGCACCGGCAGGTCGAGTGCGGCGCAGATCGGTTCCCATCCGTCGCCCGGTTGCCATTCGACGAGGCGCGCGGGATCGGCATCGGCGCGCACCGACGCGTTGTGTGCCTCGTACGCCCGCTTCGCGGTGGGCTCGGCTTCCCAGTCGGGCGTGAACGTGTTCGCGAACAGGTCCTCGGCCATCGCCATCTGGGCCGCGAACACCGGTGGCGCGTCGGCCGGGATCGCGCGCTTCGACACCTGGAAGATCGTGTCGTGCGCGCTCTTCCACCAGGCGTCGGCGCTCGACCGGGTCGAGAGCAGCACCACGGCGTCGGGGTTCGCGGCCGCGAGCTCGCGCCAGAACGCACACGCGGGCCAGTCGACGGCGGCGACGTACTCGCTCAGGAACGCGTCCCAGTCGGGCGCGGTGCCGTTGACCGCGGCGTGCCACACTGGGATGTCCTCGGGGCGTCCGAAGGTCTCGCCCATGTGGTAGCAGCGGCCGTCGAGCAACTGCTGGAGCGCGAGTTGCAAGGATGAGGTGCCGGTGCGACCGAGCCCGGCGCCGACGACGCGCAGCGCCATGTGGATGCTCCCCCCGGGGGCCTGGAACGCAGCCGAAACGGACCGGGGCGATGCTACGCCAGCCGTTATCCTGCCGCCCGTGAGCACGAGCGAACCGTCCCGCGGGTCGTCCCGCGGAGGACGCCCCGACCGTCGTGGCCGCGGCGGCGCCAAGGGCAAGGGTGCGGCTGCCGGAGCTGCCGGCGGCAACGGTGCGCGCGGCAAGAACGGCGCCCGCGGCAAAACTGGCGCCAGCGCCAAAACTGGGGCCCGTCGTCAGGGCGGAGGCACGCGCGCCAAGGTCAACCCGCGCATCCAGATCGGCACGTTGGTCGCGCCCACCGACGTGGTCGAGCGCGCGCAGCACTCGCGTCTCCTCGAGATCGACGCGTCGAGCGAACCGCTCACCGAGCGCCTGGTCGCCCCGTGGGTCGACCGCACACCGGAGAACGTCGTGCTCGACGTGCGCGCGCACCGGCTCCTCACCCACCACGCCGCGCCGATCGAGACGATCTGGCCCGACGTGCGCGACACGCTCACGCCCGCACTGCGTGAGCGTCGTCAGCTCTATGCCGACGACCTCCCGGCGCGTTCGCTCGACGCCGCGCTCGACCGGTTCCTGGCGTCGATCACCTCGGTGCGCGAGTTCGCCAAGCTGGGCGCGGTGGTGTTCCCGTTCCCGTCGTACTTCACGCCCGGGTCCCGTGCCCTCGACTACCTCGAGTGGCTGCGGGGGCGCAGCGGCGACCTGCCGATCGCGATCGAGCTGCGCCACCGCGACTGGGTCGCGGGCAAGCAGCGCGACGCGACCTTGGAGTTCCTGTCGGAGCACCAGCTCGCATACGTCTGTGTCGACGTGCCCTCGGGGTTCGACAGCTCGCAGCCGCCCTTGTCGGTCGCGACCACCGACACCGCATTCGTGCGCTTCCACGGTCGCAACAGTGGCGCGTGGGAGCGCGACGTCGACGCCGGTGACGACAAGTTCTCGTACGACTACAAGGACGTCGACCTCGAGCCCTGGAAGGCGCGGCTCGACAAGCTCGCGGGCGCGGCGAAGTCGGTGCACGTGGCGTTCTCCGGTCGCACGACGGAGGCCGCCAGCCGCAACGCGCGGCTGCTGGTGCGGGTCTTGAGCGGTGAGGTCACGCCCGAGCCCCGGCCGACGCCGTCGGGCCCGCCGCGCAAGGGACGGCCCCGCCCGCGTTGAGCGCCGTGCACGTGATGCTGCGATTCTCTACGGTGTCGGCGTGACGCGACGCCCGACGACCTGGTTGTACGTCGCCGCGTCGGCTTCGGCCGGCGCCGGGCTCGTGCACGCGGCGGCGGCCGGGAGCCACAACGGCGACGCCGCGCTGGCGTGGCTGTTCGCGGCGATTGCGATCCTCCAACTGGGGTGGGCGGCGCTCGTCCTCGTCCGCCCGTGGACCGCGCTGATCGTCGGTGGCATCGTCCTCAACGGTGCGTGCGTGGTCGCCTGGGTGCTCTCGCGCACCGTGGGGCTGGCCGGCCCCCTCGCCGGCGTCGAGGACATCGGCGCGCCCGACGCGATCGCGGCGATGCTCGCCACCCTCGCGTGTCTCGCGGTGCTGGCGGTGCTCCTCCTGGGGTCGCGTGCGTCGGCCCGGCTCGACGCCCCGGTGCTGGTCGTCAGCGTGGTGGCAGTGCTGGCGTTGGTCGTGCCCGCGATGGCGGCTCCGCACGAGCACTCCCACGGCGACGACGGCCACGTCCACCGCGAGCTCGCCGCCGCGCCGGCAGCGGCACCCTCGGACTCGCACTCACACGCGCACACGCCCGACGGCGCGGTGGCAGTCGACGCCGCCGCCCCGATCGTGTCGCTGGCCGACACCCGCCTCACCGAGGCGCAGCGCACCCGAGCCATCTCGCTGCTGGTGTCGACCCGAGCGGCGATGCTCGCGCACTTCCCCGACCGGGCGAGCGTCGAGGCCGCCGGGTACGCGTGGATCGGCGACGGACGCGATGTCGGCGGTTACGAGCACTTCGTGCAGCAGGCCTTCCTGACCGACGGCCTCGAGCTCGATCCCGACCACATCGAGTCGATCGTCCTCCAACGTCAGGCCGACGGGAGCGAGCGCGTCGTCACCGCGATGTACATCCTCGAGCATGGGAAGACCCTGGCCGACGCGCCCGACATCGCGGGGTCGTTGACCACGTGGCACGACCACCAGAACCTCTGTTGGGACGGCAACGGCCGGTTGGCGGGGATCGTCGTCAACGGGCAGTGCCGACCGGGCGGCACGTTCCGTCCGACCCCACCGATGATGCACGTGTGGCTCACCGATCCGCAGTGTGGCCCGTTCTCGGGCGTCGAGGGGCATGGCGTCGAGGGGTGCGCGCACACCCACGGCGCCGCCTGAATCAGCAGCTGTTGCTCAGAAGTGGTCGAGCAGCTCGCGGATGCGGCTGAGTTGCAGCACGCCGTCGTCGTCGGGATCGAGCTCCGCGTGCTCGAGCGCCCAGGTGTTGACGTTGGGGATGTAGACCGCCCTCAGCCCGGCCGCGCGCGCCGGCGCGACGTCCGACGCCGGTGAGTTGCCGATCATCCAGCTGGTCGCGGGATCGAGGTCGTGACGGCGGGTGACCTCGCGGTAGGTGGCGACGTCCTTCTCGGCGACGATGTGCACATGCTCGAAGTGCGGGGCCAGTGCCGACGCGTCGATCTTGCGCTGCTGTTCGTCGGTCGCACCCTTGGTGAGCAGCAGCAACCGGTGACGGGTGCCGAGCGCGGTGAGCGTCTCGACCACATCGGGCAGGGGAGTGACGTGGTGCTCGAGCAGCGGCACCGCCAGCGCGTCGATGGCGGCCTGCTCGTCGTCGGTGGCCTGTCGATCGTTGAGGTGGAGGAAGCAGTCGCGCAGGCTGCGGAGGAACACCTGCGTGCCGTACCCGTGGGCGGCGGCGTTGGCGGCCTCGATGTCGAGCAGGGTGGCCCGGATCTCGTCGGTCGACTGCGTGGGGTGCGCGAGCCAGTCGAGGTAGTCGTCGATCACCCGCTCGAACAGGTGGTTGAACTCCCAGAGCGTGTCGTCGGCGTCGAAGATCAACACCTGGTCGCGGTGTGGCACCGGCGGGATGCTATTTGGGGCGATGCTATCGGGGCACGTCGAGCAACAGCCGGAGGCCGACCAAGACGTCGCTCACGAAGTTCGGCAACGGCGGGAGCACCAGGAGGTAGGTCGCGGCGGCGGCGGCGACGATCCCCGGTCCGGACACGGTGACGTGATCGGGCACGGCGCGGTGCCACTCGTCGCGCGCCGGAGACGGGTGACGGGCGCGGCCGTCGATCCCGACGACACCGGCCAGCGCGAGCAGGGCCGCGAACGCGATGACGGTGATCCAGCGCAACCAGTCGAACCCGAGCGCGAACAGCGCGGTGGTGAGCCCGGCGGTCACGACCAGCCACGCGACGCGCGTGACGCGCCCGGGCAGGAGCCACCGGGCGAGCGACGTGACGTACGGGAGCGGGCCGCGGAACACTGCCACCAGCACGGCGACCAGCGCGAGTCCCACCAGGATGCTGAGCTCGGGGTGGGAACGCTCGATGACCCGTTGGAAGCTCGAACCGAAGGTGTCGCCGAGGTATTCGAACACCGAACCGTGGCCTTCGATGATGTTCGGCGCCGCGAGCTCGAGGTCGAACACCTGCTGCGCGCTCGGTGGGCCGTGCAGCATCAGCGCGCCCAGCACGATCGCCGACGGCCCGATGCACAGCGCGGTCGGGATCGCGATCCGTGCGGCCGGACCGTAGCGGGCACGGGTCGC
>DASXXX010000344.1:0-8426 GCA_036502765.1 Acidimicrobiia bacterium
TCGGCCGTCGTGCCCTGGACGACGAACGCGAGGTCGTCGAGCCCGGCCGGGTGATGGCCGGGTGCGCCGAGCGCGCGCAGCTGGCCCTCGGCCCACGCCGAGATCCGACGGTTGCGTGCCTGCTGCGCGGCGCGGTACCGAGCGATGAACTCGGCGGGGTACGGCGGTCCGTGTTCGGGGTTGTACATGTCGAGGCCGGCGTCGCGTTCGAACGGCTGGTGCTCGTCGACGATGGAGGGGTCGAGCCATTCGGTGCACAGCCGGGCGCGGGCCGGGTGCGCGTTGAACATCACGATGGCGTCGACCGGGGGCAGCGACACCTGCGTGAGGTCGGGCCCGCCACCCGGCGGGTCGGTGACCGATGGGGCCAGCGCCTGGGCCTGGTAGTAGGGCACGATCGACGCGCCACCCGAGTTGCCGACGAGCACGATCCGCTCGTACCCGCGCGCCCGCAGGTGCGTGACCATCGAGCCCATGTCGAGCAGGCAGTTCTCGAGGATCAGCGCAGTGTCATTGCCGACGTACCGCGTGGTGAGACCGATCGCACCCACGCCGCGCTCGGCGAGCGCGGGGAGCGAGTAGTGGCCGAGGAAGTTGGCCGTCGGATGACACCACACGACCGCGGTGGTCGGCGCCGTTCCTTCGATGCGCACCTCGCTGCCCCACACCGTGCGGGCCAGTCGGGCGACGCCGGAGTAGATCTCGACCTTGGCGTGCGCCTCCTGTGGCGCCGCCAACAGGTTCCGTTCCAGGACCGCGGTCATCGCAGCACCGTAACCAGACCGAGATGTCGACTCGGTGTCCTTCGCGTCGAGCGGCGGAACCGGGCGGACGCGCGTGGTTCGATGGACCCATGAACATGGGTCAGCTGCTGGCGAATGCGGCGCGCCGGCATCCCGGCCGGACGGCAGTGAGCTGGGGCCACCGGCGGCTCGACTACGTGACCCTCGATCGGCGTACCAACTCGTTGGCGCGCGCGCTCGGCGGCTTGGGCGCGGGGCGCGGTGACCGGATCGGTGTGCTCATGCGCAACCGGCCCGAGATGGTCGAGGCGATGTTCGCCTGCTTCAAGGGCGGATTCTGCCTGGTGCCGTTGAACAGCCGGTTCACCGAAGACGAGATCGCGTACCACGTCGACGACTCGGGTGCGTGCGCCGTGCTGACCGACATCGACGGCGCGGCGGTCGTGATGGGCGCCACGGCGCGCTCGCGTGCGAGCGTGCACGTTGTCGTGGCCGGCGCCGACGGTGACCGTGTCCCGGACGGTGCACACGCGCACGACGATCTCGTTGCGACCACCGACGACGCACCCGCGACCGTGGCGGTGGACCGCGACGACATGGCGTGGCTGTTCTACACGTCGGGGACGACCGGGCGTCCCAAGGGCGCGATCCTCACCCACGGCAACCTCGCGTTCGCGACGTCGTCGTGGCTGGCCGACCTGACGCCGATCGACGAGCACGACGTGACCCTGCACGCGGCGCCGCTCTCGCACGGCGCCGGATTCCACGCGCTGGCGGCGACGGCACGAGCCGCGCACCAGGTGATCCCGCCGTCGGCCCGGTTCGACGCCGCCGCCGTCCTCGACCTGATCGTCGAGGACGGTGTGACCAACACGTGGTTGGTGCCCACGCAGATCGTCATGCTGCTCGACCACGTCGGTGACGACCCACCCTCGCTGCCGACGTTGCAGCGGATCGTCTACGGGGGCGCGCCGTTCGCGCCGGCCGATCTCCGACGCGCGCTCGAGGTGTTCGGCCCGAAGTTCGTCCAGCTCTACGGGCAGGGTGAGACGCCGATGACGGCGACGGTCATGCCTGCGGCCGATCACGCGGCCGCGCTCGCGGGCGAGCGGCCCGAGCGGCTGGCGTCGGCCGGGTACGCGCGTCCGGGCATGGACGTGCGCGTGCTCGACGACGCCGACGTCGAGCTTCCGGTGGGTGAGACCGGGGAGGTGTGCGTGCAGGGCCCGGCCGTCATGCTCGGGTACTGGCAACGACCCGAGGAGACGGCCCACGCGCTGCGCAACGGGTGGCTGCACACCGGCGACCTCGGACGGTTCGACGAACACGGTTCTCTGTACCTGCTCGACCGGGCCAAGGATCTCATCATCACCGGGGGCTCGAACGTGTACGCGGTCGAGGTCGAAGCCGCGCTGGTCGCTCACCCGACGGTCCACGAGGCGGCCGTGGTCGGCATCGCCGACCGCACCTGGGGTGAAGTCGTGGTGGCGGTCGTGGTCGGCGACCCGGCGGCCGAGCCCGCGTTGACCGAGCACTGTCGGGTCACCCTCGCCGGCTACAAGCAGCCCCGCCGGTACGAGTTCGTCGACGAACTGCCCCGCAACGCCTACGGCAAGGTGCTGAAGCGCGAGCTGCGCGACCGCTTCAGTTGAGGTCGAGCTGCAGCAGGCGGATCGCGTTGTCGCGGGTGAGCTTGCGCACCGTGTCGTCGTCGAGACCGGCGAGGAGCTCGGTCATGACCGCCTTGGTGTCGGGCCAGCTCGAGTCGGAGTGCGGGTAGTCGGTCTCGCAGGTCACGTTGTCGACGCCGACCTCGTCGAGCGACGCCAGGCCATGGGGGTCGTTGATGACGCAGCCCGACACGTTGCCGTAGTAGTAGGTCGACGGCGGCTCGGGGATGTGCTTGGTCTGCGCCCACCCCTGGTTGTCCTCCCACACCTGGTCGACGCGCTGCAGGGCGTACGGGATCCAGCCGATCTGACTCTCCGCGTACATGAGCTGGAGCGCCGGGTGGCGGACGAGCAGGCCCGACATCAGGAAGTCGATCAACGACGACATCGCGTTGCCGAACGCGAGGGTGGCACTCACCGACGGCGGTGCATCGGGGGATGCTGCCGGCATCTTCGACGACGACCCGATGTGCATCGCGATCACCGTGCGCGTGTCGGCGCAGGCGGCGAAGAACGGCTCCCAGTACCCGCTGTGGATGGTCGGGAGCCCGAGGTGGTACGGCAGCTCGCTGAAGCACACCGCGTGCACCCCGCGAGCCGCGTTCCGGTGCACTTCCGCAGCCGCGAGGTCGGCGTTCCACAGCGGGATGATGGCGAGGGGGATCAGCCGGCCGCCCGCGTCGCCGCACCACTCCTCGACCATCCAGTCGTTGTAGGCCCCGACGCACGCGAGGCCGAGCTCTTTGTCGCTGCCCTCGAGGAACGTCTGCCCGCAGAACCGGGGGAGCGTGGGGAAGCACATCGAGGCCTCGACCCAACCGGTGTCCATGTCGTCGAGGCGCGCCTTCGGGTCGTAACAGCCCGGGCGCATGTCGTCGTAGGTGATCGGCGTGAGGGTCTGCTCCTCCTTGGGGTAGCCCGCGGCCGCGACCATGCGCTTGTGCGTGTAGACGAGGTCCTCGTAGACCCAGCAGTCGACCTTGGTGGGCGCATCGTCGTCGAAGTGCTCGACGTAGCTCGCGGTGCCGACGTAGTCGATCTCGCGGATTCCCCGACGCACGATCTTCGGTCCGCGGTCGCGGTAGCGGGCGGGAAGCCACCGCTCCCAGACGTGCGCCGGCTCGACGACGTGGTCGTCGACGCTGATGAGCTTCGGGACCTCCACGGGCTTCGCCTACGACGAGCGCTGGTGACTGCGCTCGCGGGTGAGCTCGGCGAGCACCGACATCATGTCGTCGCCGGTCGACGCGGCCTGCTCCTTGACGGCTTGCCAGTCGGCGAGGCTGGCCCGCGCCGGCGCCGCGTTGTCGTTCCACGTCGGCGAGGTCGGTGTGGTGATCTCGAGCCGCAGGCCGTTGGGATCGTGGAAGTAGATGCTGTAGATGATCTTGTGGTCGACGGGTCCGAGCACCTCGACCCCGTGCTCACCCAGCCACTCGTGCCACTGGTCGACCTCGTCGGTGCTCCCCACCTGCAGAGCGAGGTGCTGGAAGGTGTCGTAGGCCGCGTGGGGCGGCGGTGCCAGGGGCGGGAGCTCGGGCGCCTCGAAGAACGCGATGGTCGAGCCGTCGGCCAGGCGGAAGAACGAGTGGAAGTAAGGGACGGGTTCGCCGGTCGACGGGATCGCGTCGTCGAGCACTGCGTTCACGAGCTCCATGCCCATGATTCGCGTGTAGAAGTCGGCGGTCGCGGCGGTGTCCCGGGTGATGAACGCCATGTGGCTGAGCATCGCCGGCGGTCCCGGCGCAGCCCGGTTGCTCGTGGTCATGCCGTCGAAGCTCCCCGTGCGGTCCTCGATCGATGCGTCGCTCACCGTGTCGACGCTACGGGGTCGAGCATGTCCGATGAATGTCGTCGACGCCGAGGGCGAAGACGGCGCACGCGGCGCGGACGTATGACGTCCCGGTCGGATCGAAGGGCTGCGACGACCGGCGCACGAGACCGAGGTGGCCCCAGACGTCGTCGCCCCGGAGCACCGGCAGGAACAGGCACGCCCGGTACCCGGCCCCGGCCAGCTGCGCCGCGGTGCTGCTGAAGTGCTTGGCCATCTCCCGGATGTCGCCGAACTGCACGGGCTCCCGGATCAGGACGCTCTGCGCGCTGGCGTACGTGGGCTTGAGCGGCACGCCGCCCTCGACGCTGGCGGTCCACTCGGCCGCCATGTGACGGGCGGCGACGAGGTGCATCGTCTTCCGATCGAGACGGAACACGGCCATGCCGTCGGCGTATCCGGTCGCGTCGAGCGCGTCGAGGAAGCGCCCGGCCGCGGTCTGCACGTCGGCGCAGCCGTGCAGTCCGATGGCGAGATCCTCGACCGATTGCAGCAGCGTCGCGACATCGGTCTGCTCGGAGTGTCCGTCGGCCGCGTCGCCCAGTTCGGTGACGTTGCGGATGAATCGGTACCCGGTGCCGCGCACCGACGCGATGTACTCGGGGGCGCGTGGGTCGTCGTGCAGCTTGCGGCGCAATCGGTTCACGAAGATGCGCAGCGCGTTCTTGCCGTCGGCGGTGAACCATCCCCAGACACGGCGGACGATGGTGGAGCTCGACAACGCTTGCTGCGGGTGCGTCATGAGGAAGGTGAGCAGCGCGTACTCGGTCGGCGAGAGCCGGAGCGGCTCGTCGCCGAGGAAGCACTCCTGCGACCAGAGGTCGACGCGCAGCTCTCCCGCGTGGAGGTACCGAGTCCCCGGACCCCACCCGTGGTCGGACCGGCGCAGCAGCGCGACGACGCGCGCGAACACGTCGTCGAGCCCGCAGGCCGGATCCACGACCGCATCGACGCCATTGCCGAGCAAGGTGACCACGGTGTCGGGCGTCGGTGCGCCGAGCACGACGAGGGGCGCCATGGTCACCGGCCGGATGGCGTCGACCATCGCCCACACCTGGAGGTCGTCGCCGCCGACGAGCACGAGTGACTGGGCCTGGATCGACGACAACCACGAGGCGCGCTCCGGATCGCCTGCCACCGCCGACGACCATCCCGCGGCTTCGAGCCAGGCCAGGATCCCCGACTCTTCCCACAGCGCCTCGGGGCCGGCGAGGAGCACGGGACGATCCGGCGTGACCGGCCGGAGGAGCTCCTCGGGCGTCGTCGGCCGTTGCGCGACCCCCAGCTGACCGGTGTCGGTCATAAGGCGCGCGACGTTAGCGCTGCGTCGCGGACCGGGCCACGAGCAGCGCATCGACTGCGCATACGCCGTCGGCGGTGACCAGCAGCGGGTTGAGATCGGCGCTCTGCAGCCACGACCCGTGACGCCGCCACAGCTCTGCCACCGCTTCGACGGCAGTGACGAGCGGAGCGGTGGCCCACGGCTCCCGACCGCGCACACCGGCGAACGTCGCCGGACCGGCGACCTCGTCGACCAGGTGTTCCGCCGCCGCGGTCGCCAGTGGCAGTCGCCGGCCGTCGACCCGGCCGGTGAGCTCGACCAGCACGCCACCGAGTCCGAAGAGCAGCACGGGTCCGAGGTCGGTCCCACCCAGCAGCCCGACGAACGCCTCGCCGTGCGCGCTGACCATCGCCTGGACCACCACCGTCTCGGGTGCGTCGTGTGCGCGCGCGATGGCCCGCAGCTCGCGCGCGACTGCCGCCACCTCCGCGCGCGGCACGCCGAGACGCACCGCGCCGAGCTCCGTGCGGTGGGGAACGTCGGCGAGCTTCACCACCACGTGCGATCCCAGGGCGTCGATGCCGGGCTCGGTGTGGTCAGCGGCGTGGTCGTCGCCGTCGAGCACGACGTACGGCGCGACCGGGATCCCGACGTCGACGAGCAACCGCATGGCGTCGGCGAAGGGCACGATCGGGCCCGCGGGCGTGTCGACCAGTCTCGGCGGTGACGCGACCTCGGGGGTGATCGTGGATTCCGAGACGGGGATCGATGATGCACGCGCCACCCGGTCGAGGGCGTCGAGGGCGCGGAACGTGGACCGGAGGCCGCGGCAGAACGCGACGTTGCGGTCGTGGTACCCGCGTGTCCAGTCGCCGAGCGCGGTGGCCTCGACCGGGGTGACGACGAGCGGTATCGACGCGCGCGTCGCCACCTCGGCGAACGGCTCGAGGAGGGTGCGACTCCAGCCCTCGTCACCGTCGGCCGCCCACCAACAGAGCACGAGCGCGTCGACGGCGTCGGCGTGCGCGTATCCGTCGAAGAGCTCGAGCAGTCGTGCGGGATCGCGCATCACGAAGCCGGTCATGTCGAGCGGATTGCGCGTGCCCTCGCCGGGCACGCGTGCGCGCACCCAGTCCTCGAGCTCCTCGAGCTCTGGGAGCTCGACGCCGGTCTCGGTCGCGGTGTCGGCCGCCACTCCGGCGACCCCGCCCGACGACGCGACGACCGCGACGCCGCGCACCGGCCGGCGACGCTCGGGGGACACCTGCGCCAGCAGCTGCGCGAGGTCGAGCAGGTCGTCGACGTCGTGCGCGGTCAGCACCCCGGCGTGGCGGAGCACGAGGTCGTAGACCCAGCTCTCGTCGGCGATGGCGCCGGTGTGGCTCTGCATGATGTCGCGCGAGCGTTCGGTGCGACCGAGCTTCAGCGCGATCACAGCGGTGCCGCTGGCGTGCGCGCGCGCGATGGCGGCCAGGAAGCGGTCGGCGTCGCGGATCTTCTCGATGATCAGGCAGATGACGCTGGTCGCCGGATCGTCGGCGAGCAGCGCAACGTAATCATGGAGCCCGGTGACCGCCTCGTTGCCGGACGACACCGCGATCCCGAATCCGAGTTGGCGTTGCTGGCCCGCGGCGAGGGCCGAACGCAGGAGGAATCCGCTCTGCGACACGACCGCGACGGGACCGGCATGCAGGCTGATGCGACCACCGGTGAAGAGGTTCATGTGCGTTCGCACGTTGAGGAACCCGCTGCAGTTCGGCCCGACGATCGCCATGGAGCCGGCCGCCTCGACCAGCCGTTGCTGGAGGACGCGCCCGTCCTCGCCCATCTCGGCGAAGCCCCCCGCGGCGACCGCCACGCCTCCGCATCCGAGGGCGGTGGCCTCGGCCACGACGCCGACGGCGCGCTCGGCACTCACCAACGACAGCACGGCGTCGATCGGGCGGCCCAGCGCGGTCAGGGTCGCCGTCGTCGGCCGGCCGTAGACGTGGTCACGGTTCGGGTTGACCAGCTCGACGTCGATCCCGGCGTCGAGCATCGGCAGCACTGCGTTGTTCGACATCCCGAGGTTTTCGCTGGCGCCGACGACGGCCACCGACGCGGGGGTGAGCAGGCGCGCCAGCTGGGAGGGGTGCACAGCGCCGGACTGTAGGCGTGTCCTCGACCTCGAGCGTGTGTCGATTCGGTGTCGGAAGGTGCCTCGATCGACACACGCTCCGGTCCGGGGGTAGACCGAACGCCGACGGGGGAGGAGCAGTTGGAGCTGGACGAGATCGCGCAGCACCGCGCCGACGGCGTGGTCGAGATCGTGCTGCACCGGCCCGACAAGCTCAACGCGATCTCGGCGCGGCCGGGAGGCCTCCGCGACCAGCTGCTCCACGTCCTCGACGCTGCCGAACGCGACGACGACGTCGGTGCGGTGTTGCTCCGCGGTGAAGGTCGTGCGTTCTCGGTGGGCGGCGACCTCACCGGCAACGCGCCGCGGGAGACGGCTGCCGAGCACCACGAGTTCCTCGAGCAGGTCGATGCGTTCCACCAGCGCCTGCGGGCATCGGCGCTCCCCATCGTCGCGGCGGTGCACGGGCACTGCCTTGGAGCCGCGCTGGGCCTGGTCGCGTCGTGCGACTTCGTCCTCGCGGCCGAGCACGCCACGTTCGGGTTGCCCGAAGGGCGCATGGGCCTCGTCGGCGCCGCACCCCTGGTTCCGATCGTCGGCCGGCAATGGGCGAAGTTCCTGATCCTCACCGGTGAGATGATCAATGCCGACGCGGCACGCGAGCTCGGGATCGTGCTGACCGTCGAACCCGACGACGAGCTGCTGCCGCGGGCGCGCGAGCTGGCCCGGCGTCTGGCTCGCATGCCGCGCGAGGGCGTGGCGCTGAACAAGCGCGCGGTCGACA
>DASXXX010000345.1:0-26267 GCA_036502765.1 Acidimicrobiia bacterium
GTGACGAGGCGCGCGTCGATCACGGCGGCGGCGGCCTCGGCCTCGCGCAGGGCATCGCGCTCCGGGAGCGTGTGGTGGCGGTGGAGCAGTCGCTCGAGAGTGGAGTCGTGCTCCTGGAGGGTCAAGAGCACGTCGAGCTCGCTGGTCACTCGTTGCCGTTCTGTCGGGGGCCGCCCGCGCTGGGCGTGGTGGGAGTCGCGGGAGTGGTCGCCGGCGGCGCGGTCTGCTGCACCGTCGGCTGCTGCTGCACAGTAGGCAACTGCGCCGGGCTCGGGTTGGACGGCACGACCGGTGCGGCGGTGAAGCCACCGTCCGGGTTCACCAACCTGCCGCCGGGACGCGCGCACACGGGACCGGGGTCCGGCACCGGAGCCGCGGGCTGGCCGGCGAGCGCCTTCGACATGAAGTCGCGGAAGACCGGAGCGGCCGAGTCACCACCGAAGCCGGCCCCGGAGACGCGGCCCTTGTAGTTGCCGAACCACACTGCCGTGGCGAGCTGCAGACCGGCGCCACCGGGGTTGGCGCCGATGAACCATGCGTCGCTCGTGTTGTCGGTGGTGCCGGTCTTGCCGAAGATCTGCTGGCCTTCGACCGCCGCGTTGCCACCGGTGCCACCGGTCACCACGTGGGTCATGAGATTCGCCTCGCAGTCGGCGACGTCGGCCGTGAGCGCCTGCTCCCCGGGGGTGTTGGTCTCGTCGATGACGGTCTTGCCGTCGGCGGCGACGACCTTCGCCACGACGTGAGGCGTGTGGTGCACGCCGTGGTTGGCGATCGTCGCCATCACCGTCGCCATGGTCTGCGTGTTCTGCCCGTAGGTACCGAGCGTCTCGCTGAGAATCGGCACGTCGATGTTGTCCTTGGTGATCCCCATCGCGTGGGCGGTGGCGATGACCTTGTCGTACCCGACGCTCGTGGCCAGGCGCACGAACGCGCAGTTGATCGAGTGCGCGGTGATGTGGTCGAGAGAGTTGTAGCCGTCCTCGGCGCCGTCGGCCGAGTTGTTGGGGTATTGCTCGGGCGGCACGCCGGGGAACTTGCTCGGCACCGGGCACGGTTCGGTGCCGTCGACCTGGTCCTCGGGCGAGTAGCCGTTCATGAGCGCGGCGGCGAGTGTGATCACCTTGAACGTCGAGCCGGTCTGACGACCGTCGGTCGACGTGGCGATGTTGGTCTTCTCGACGTTGTAGTCCTGGCCCGACACCATCGCCTTGACCGCGCCGGTGCTCGGGTCGATCGCCACGATGGACGCCACCCAGTCCTCGCCGTACTGCGGCTTCGCGTTGATCGAGGAGTCGATCGCCATCTGCTGCAGCACCGGATCGATGGTCGTGTAGATCTTCAGCCCGCCCTTGAGGATCTTGTCGGAGCGCTCCTTCTCGGTGGTGCCGAGCGCCGGGTTCTTGAGCAGCTGCGTGAGCACCTCGGTGGAGATGAGATCGGTGCCTACGATCGGGTTCGGCGGCGGCGGCGCCGTCGGGAGGGGTTCGTTGTTGGCTGCGTCGGCCTGCTCCTGGGTGATGTACTTCTCGGTCACCATGCCCCGGAGCACGTCGGCACGACGACGGATGGCGCGGTCGGGCGCGACGAAGGGGTTGTTGCCCGTCGGGTTGGAGATCGAGCCGGCGAGCAGCGCCGCCTCACCGATGGTGAGCTCATCGAGGTGCTTGCCGCGCGGGAACGCCGCGCCGGGGTCGACCGTGTAGAAGAACCGCTGCGCCGCGGACTTGATCCCGTACGAGCCCGACCCGAAGTACACCGTGTTCAGGTACTCGACGAAGATCTTCTCCTTGGAGAACTTCTCGTTGAGGCGCAGCGCGTCCTCGATCTCCTTGATCTTGCGGTTCACGTCACGCTTCGACGTGAGGATGCGGTTCTTCACCAGCTGCTGGGTGATGGTGGAGCCGCCCTGCTCGATCTTGCCGGAGGTGAGGTTGGTCAGGAACGCCCGGAACACTCCGCCGAGGTCGATGCCGTCGTTGGTCCAGAAGGAGCGGTCCTCGGTCGCGAGCACCGCGTCCTGGACGATCTTGGGTACCTCGCTGAGCGAGGTGATGTTCTGGCGCCCCTGCTTGCCGATGGGATCACCCATCGGGAGGCCGTCAGCCCAGTAGATCTGCGACGGCTGCGCGAGCGCTTTGAGCTCCTGCACCTGCGGGGCGGTGTAGTGGTGCGCGGTCGCGACCTCGACGGTGCCCGGGATCAGTGCTGCGAGGCAGGCACCGACCGCGACACCGCCGATGACGATCGCCGCGATCACGGTCATCAAGGAGCGGGAGAGCGTGCGCATGGAGCCTCCCAGCTTGGCACACGGCCCCCGGTGAGAAGGGGTCAGGGCGACCCCGACGCGGTCAGCGCCTTGGCCACGAAGTCGGCGTAGGCCACCGCCCCTTCGGGCCGGAGGTGGATCCCGTCGTCGTAGAAGAATTCGGGGTGCGCGCCCCCGTAGCCGTGCCAGTCGAGCAGGACCGTGTTCTTCTTGTACTTGGCCGCCCCGGCGGCGAGGGTGTCGTTCACCTGTTGCTCCCACGCGCGTGGGACCTTGGCGTTGATCAGCACCACCTTCTGGCGGTCGGCCAGCAGCTGCATCATGTGGTCGAAGTCGGCGGGATCGATGAGCCCGTTGGTGCCGAGCTGCACGATGACGATCTGACCCAGCGTGCCCGCGTTCTTGCGGGCCTCGATCTCGGCGACCCCGGCCGAGAACTGCCGGCTCTCGGCAGCATCGACGGTGGTGACCTGCGGGACGACAAGGGTGCCCAGCAGCGGATCGATGGCACCGATGAGCTGGTTGGCCGCGCCCAGCATCACGGAGTCGCCGATGGCCGTCACCGCAGGCGGGCTGGCGCCGGGGGCGAGCGTCGTGGTGGTGGCGTCGGGCGCCAACGTGGTGGTGACCTGCCCGGCCACGGTCGTGGTGGACGCGCCGGGCCCGATCACGACGTGCGTCTGCTTGCCGAACCCCGCGGGTGCGGCGACGCTGCCACCGTTGCCGAGGCCGACGACGATGATCACGAGCCCGACGACGAGGCCCGCGGCACCGAGCGTGAAGCGGGTCATCACCTTGCGCTGGGTGTCGGCCGACGCGGTCTTGTAGTGCGCCCACTGCCGCTCGATCGCGCCGTGACGGATCGGTTCCTCGATGTAGCGGTACGACGCCGCGGCGGCGAGAAACGTGAGCGTGAGCCGCAACACCAACAACGGGATGCCGGTCAGCGGCACGTCGGAGTGCGGGCGCGTGACCATGTAGATCGGCCAGTGCCACAGGTAGATGCCGTACGAGCGCACCCCGATCCAGCGCAACACCGAGAACCCGAGCAGCCACGGCACCAATTTCGATGCGGGATGGACCGTCGCCGCGATGAGCACCGTCGACACGATGGCCACGAGCAGGAACCCGCCGCGGTAGAGGCTCGTGTCGAAGTCGTGCACGTTGAGGAACATGTAGAAGAGGGCGATGCCGGCGCCCACTGCCACGATGTCGAGGAGAATGCCCGCGTTCCGACCCGTGCGACCGATCAGACGCCACGGCGCCCACACGAACGCGAGCGCCGAGCCGAGCAGCAACGCGGCGACGCGCGTGTCGGTGCCGTAGTACACGCGCGACGGGTCGGTGTAGGGGTGGTACAGGATCGCCATCTCCAGCGTGGAGATCGCGACGCCGGCGAGCACGCCGATCAGCAGCGCCTTGCGGCTCTTGCCCCACACCGTCAACACCAGCATCAGGATCAGGGGCCAGAAGAGGTAGTACTGCTCCTCCACCGCGAGCGACCACACGTGTTGCAGCAGCGGTGGGCGCCCCGCGCTCTGGAAGTAGGAGAGGTTGCGGAAGACGAGGAACCAGTTCTCCACGTAGAGCAGCGCCGAGATCACCTCGCCCCGGAGCTGGTCGAGCACGTCGGGGAGGAAGAAGATCGCGTACAGCGACACCACGAAGAGCATCGCGAAGAGCGCCGGCAGCAGCCGTCGAGCGCGGCGGTACCAGAACCGTTTGAGGCCGATGCCGTCCGTCTGTTGGAAGTCGGACAGCAGGAGGCACGTGATCAGGTAGCCGCTGATGACGAAGAAGACGTCGACGCCGAGGAACCCGCCCGGGATCCACGACTGGTCGGCGTGGTAGAGCAGCACCGCGACGACGGCGAGCGCGCGCAGGCCGTCGAGCGCGGGGATGTAGCCGAGTCGCGCGGGTGCGTGCTCGGGCGCGACTCGTTCCGGTGCTGCCACTCCGGCCATCCTCTCATCGTCGCGCGCGAGACTGCGGTTCGTGGGTCGAGAACTCGACGGTCAGGTCGCGCTGGTCACCGGTGCGTCGAAGGGCATCGGGCGCGCCATCGCGGCGTCGTTCGCCGACGCGGGGGCCGCAGTGATGCTGTCGTCGCGCAAGCAGGAGGGCCTCGACGAGGCGGCGGCCGCGATCCGCGCCGCCACTCCGGGCGCGCAGCTTGCCACGCACGCAGCCAACGCCGGCGACCCGGACCAGGCCGCAGCATGTGTTGCGGCCTGTGTGGAGCAGCTCGGTGCGCTCGACATCCTGGTGAACAACGCCGCCACCAACCCGAGCATGGGCGCCACGATCGACGCCGAGCTCGGCGCCTGGGACAAGACCTTCCAGGTGAACGTGCGCGGCTGCTTCGTGTGGAGCCAGCTGGCCTGGCGGGCGTGGATGCGCGACCACGGCGGCACCATCATCAATTTGTCGTCAATCGGCGGCCTGCGGGGCGACGCCGCCATCGGCGTCTACAACACGACCAAGGCCGCCATCGTCCATCTCACCCGCATCCTGGCCCTGGAGCTCGGTCCCGGGGTGCGCGTGAACGCCATCGCCCCCGGCCTCGTGAAGACCGATTTCGCCCGCGCGCTCTGGGAGCCGGCGGGTGACGCGGTCGCCGCCGGTCTCCCCCTGCGCCGCCTCGGCGAGCCCGACGACATCGCGCACGCCGCGCGGTTCCTGGCCGGCCCCGGCGCGTCGTGGATCACGGGCCACACCCTCGTGGTCGACGGTGGCGCGCTCGCCGGCGCCGCCCCCATCACGCAACGCAACGACGCAGTGCCCGAGGAGGCCTGAACCATCCCATGCCCGACTTCGAGAGCTTCGACGGCCTGCGACTCTCCTATCTCGACGACGGCGACGGTCGCGCGGTGGTGTTGCTGCACGGCTTCGCCGCCGACACCAACGTCAACTACGTGCGGTCCGGCATCCTCGACCTGCTGCTCGACGAGGGCTACCGCGTGGTGACGCTCGACGCGCGCGGTCACGGGTTGTCGTCGAAGCCGACCGCACCCGAGGCTTATGCCGATGACGCGATGAAGCGCGATGTGATCGCGCTGTTCGACCATCTCGGCCTCGACGACGTGTTGGTCGTCGGCTACTCGATGGGCGCGCACCTGGCGCTCCGACTCGCGCCGGCCGAACCGCGCGTGAAGGCAGTCGTGCTGCTCGGCATCGGTGAGAGCGGCACCGGCGGTGAGGACGGTGCCGACCGGCGCGACGCCCTGGTCGCGGTGCTCGAGGCCGACTCACCCGACGACGTCGACGACGCGTCGCTCCGTCAGTTCCGGGTGATGGCCGGTCTCGATCGCGAGCCGCTGCTCGCCTACGTGAAGGCTCCGGGCGGTGTCGGGCCGGCGCCGGTCGACGGGGTCGACGTGCCGGTGTTGCTGGTGGTGGGCGACGACGACGAGAACGCCGGCGACCCGACCCCGCTCGCCGAACGCCTCGACGCCACGCTCGTGCGCGTCCCGGGCGACCACTTCACCGCCAACGCACGACCCGAGCTCCACCGCGCGCTCACCGAGTTCCTCGGCGCGCAGTAGCCCGAGGCCCTGGTCAGAGCTTCTCGACATGCACCATCGCGAGGTGCATCACCGCGATGTGATCGGCCGGGTTCACCGGCAACGCGGCGCGCTCGGGCGACTCGTAGTACGCCACCTCGGCGGCCGCGAAGTCGCCGTCGTGGGAGACCGCCCACGTGAACTCGTTGCGCCCGTCGTCGATCAGCGCGAACTCGACGGTGAACCCGTACTGCGCCCGCACCACGAACGCGGCCCGCACTGCGTCGAGGAACGCCTCCATCTCGCCGGGCTTGATCTCGTAGCGCCGCAATTGCACCGAAGTCATGCGACGGACGCTAGTTGTCGCTGTGTCGCGGCCGTCCGAGCGGGTAAACCGGGGGACGTGAAGATCGAGTACCACTGCCCAACGCACGGCAAGGTGGAGCCGGACAACGAAGGCGCGCCGGTACCCACCTGCCCCATGATGATCCGCCGCGAGGTCGACGGAAAGGTCGTTCCCGAGACCTGCGGGCAACCGCTGACCGCATACATGGGGTGAACAGATGAAGGAGTTCGGGGGGAAGGTCGCCGTCGTCACGGGGGCGGGCCAGGGCATCGGGCGCGCCCTGGTCGAGAAGTTCACCGACGAGGGCATGAAGGTCGTGCTGGCCGACGTCGTGCCCGGGTTGGTCGAGCACACGACGGCCGAGCTGCGCGACGAAGGTCGCGACGTGGTCGGCGTCGTCACCGACGTCACCTCGCTCGAATCGGTCGAGGCGTTGCGCGACGCGACGCTCGACGCGTTCGGTGCGGTGCACCTCGTGTGCAACAACGCGGGGATCGGGTCGGGCTCCGAAGGTCAGATCTGGGAACACCACGTCAACGACTGGCGGTGGTCGCTCGACGTCAACGTGATGGGCGTCGTCAACGGCATCAACGCGTTCGTGCCCACGTTGCTCGCGAGCGGCGAGGAGTGTCACGTCGTGAACACGACGTCGGGCAACGGCGGGTTCACTCCGCTGATCAACAGCGCGGTGTACGCCACCACCAAGGCCGCGGTCACCACGATCACCGAATGCCTCTGGGGTCAGTTGCGCGAGCTCGGTGCGAACGTCGGTGCGTCGTTGCTCTACCCGTCGACGCGCACGCCCGGCATGCTCAACACCGGCATCTGGCGACCGGGCGCGAACCGTCCCGACCGCTACGACCGACCGGGGGCGCCGCCCACCGAAGGACGCGACGCGCTGGGTGAGTACCAGCGGCGCATGGACGCCGCCGGACTGCCGGTGGTGTTCGCGCCCCTGTCGGAGGTGGCCGACCTGTGCTTCGAGGGCGTCCGCGACGACGTGTTCTGGATCACCGCTCCGAGCGAGCCGCAGCAGGCGAAGATCCGGGCGCGCGCCGACTCGCAGATCGCCCGGACCGCGCCCGCGTACCTGCTCGAGGCGCACATGATGGCGGCGAAGCCGGCCGAGCGCGGGTAGCGCGGCGTCGGTCAGGGCGGCTGCGGTTCAGCGCAGCGAGGGCCGAACGCCCTGGTGGTTCTGCAGGAGCTCGATGAGGTAGCCATCGGGGTCCTTGATGAAGGCCACCGTCACCGGCCAGCGGTCGAGGTCCTGCGGCTCCGACACCGACTCGCACCCCCATGCGATCGCCTTGTCGTAGAGCGCCTGGCAGTCCTCGGTGTCGACGTAGAGCTTCCACATCGCGGTGCCCATGTCGATGGGCCCGTCCTGGTCGAGCTGCTGCGCGAGCTGGATGCGCGAGCCGCCGATCTCGGCCTGCAGCACGACCTCCTTGGCGGTGGGGATCTCGGTGCGGCTCTGCACCGGGATGCCGATCACCTCGCTCCAGAACTCGACCGAGCGGTCGAGGTCGCTCACGTTGATGCAGTATTGCCCCAGGCTGTTCTCACGGTTCGCCATCACTCGAGCTCCTCCTTCGCCCACGCCAGCAGCGGCGCCGCCAGCAGTGGCCAACGTCCGAACAACGCGCCCTCGCCCGACAGACGCGCGGCCGAGCGCTCCAGCCACTCGCGGTCACCCCACGGGGGTTCGACGATCTGCGCGTTCGGCAAGCCGGCCGCGACCGCTTCCGACGTGGTGCGCGTGTGCCACGCATCGCTCTCGCCGCTGCGGAACACGAGCGTGGGCATCGTGATGCGCGCCGCGTCGGCGTCGTCGACGCCGGGGACCAACTGGTCGTCGCGTGGGTAGTACACGAGCATCCAACGCTCCATCGTGCGCACGAACTCGTCGCGATCCTGCTCGAGGATGCGCTGGCGGTTCGAAGGGTTGCGCGTCAGCACCTCCTCCCACTCCGGGATCTCGGCGACGGCTTCCATGCCCTCGGTCCAGGCCTTCACGAGGTTCTGGCCGCAGTAGTGCACCGCCAGGCTCATGAGGCCGAACGGACCACCGCTGATCCACCACATCGCGAGCCCGGCGGTGAGCTCGGGATGACGAGCAGCGGTGAGCATCGAGACGCGCGCGCCGCCCGAGCCGCCGATGACGACCGTCGGGCCCAGGCCGAGGTGCCCGATGAGCGCGGCGAGGGTGTCGGCCTGCATGGTCGACTCCGACTCGCCGGTGAAGGCGACCTGCGAGGCACCGCAGTTCGGCCGATCCCAGATCAGCACCTGGTTGCCCTCGGCCGCGAGCGCGTCGGCCAGCTCGCGGATCCCGCCGTCGTCCTTGCTGAACCGGCCTCCGGGAGTGATCACCCAGGGCCGGCCCTCGCCGATCAGTTCGTAGGCGATGTCGAGGTCGTTGACGTGTGCGTACGGCATGGCCGGGACCCTAACGCCGGCCGGTCTGTGCGTGCCCTGGACGGAGAGGGTCACCGGTTCGCACACGACACGATGGTCGGATCAAGTCACCGCCGAGATGCCGGGCCCGGGAGCCACGGTCGGCCGGCCGCGAGTGCTTCGGCCGCGGCACGCGCCCGCTCGTCGGCGGCTTCGTTCGCCACATGGCCGGTGTGGCCGCGCACCCACTCGAAGGTGGGCATGTGTGCATCCATCAGCACATCGAGATGTTCGATGAGATCCCGGTTCTTGACCGGTTCACCGGCGGAGGTTCTCCAGCCCCGCCGCTTCCAGCCGTGCCGCCACTTCGTGAGCGCATCGATCACGTAGGTGCTGTCGGCCTGGATGTGCACCGACGATTCGATCGGCACCGTCTCGAGCAGCATCGCCACCGACATCAACTCCATGCGGTTGTTCGTCGTGGCCGCTTCTGCACCGGCGCCCCAGCAGTCGTCGGACACGAACCAGCACCAGCCGCCGGGTCCGGGATTGCGCAGGCACGAGCCATCCGTCGCCGCGACGAGGGGCCCGGGCAGGCGGTGCGCACTCGCGGTCTCGTCGAGATCGCCACCGTCGAACGAGAACAGATTCGGTTGTTCCACCGCCGCATCGTGCCAGCCGCGAGCGCGGTGACAGGGACGCTCGATGGAGAAGATCCGCTCGAGCCTGCGAACAGTGGGTCGCGGTGGGCGTTGAGGGTCTCGAACCCCCGACCTCCGCCTTGTAAAAGCGGCGCTCTACCAGCTGAGCTAAACGCCCCTGGGCCCATTCGGGCTGCGAGCGAGGGTAGCGGACGATTGACCGCGGCGGACCGGGGCTCGTCGGGGTACCGGGGGGACTGATACCCCGGCGCGTCACCCCGGCCCGCCTCTTGCGGTGACCTGGTGGTGCTGTCTTGTCAGGCGCTCTCGGCCACCTGGTACGACGGGTCGTACCGCGGGACGAGGTCCTCGAGCACGGGCTCGGGACGCGCCACCTTCGGCGGACGGCCCCGGCGCCGCTTGTTCGCGAGCACCTTGCCGTTGGCGAAGAGCTCGCCGCCCCAGACACCCCACGGCTCACGCCGGTCGATCGCGGCCGCGAGGCACTCGTCCTTGACCGGGCACTCCACGCAGAACGCCTTGGCCCGCAGGATGTCGTCGAGCTGCTCCGAGAAGAACAGGTCCACGAGCGCGCTCGTGCCGTCGGCGCAGCGCGCGTCGATCCGCCAGGGTTCGTCTTCGATGACTTCGGTGGGTTCCAGAGCGAACATTGCTGTTCCTCTTCTTTCTGGTCGTGCGGACGCTGTGGTCGGTGCTGGTCGAGCGGGTCGAGCTGGTCAAGCGGGTGAACTGGCCGGAAACGCGAAAAAGGCCGCCGGGGTGTGCCCCGGCGGCCTGGTGAGCGGTTCTTCTCGGAGTTACGAGAAGGTCACCTGGGACCGACGGGGCCGGGGCTTGTGGAAGGTGGCCGGCACGGTGCACGGAATCGACCACGAGGCCTCGGCGGCCATGAGGTCGTTCGCGACGCCACCGACGTATCGGGCGCGCGCGACACCCACGGCTGCCATGCCGTTGTGTTGCGTCGTCAAGCCGTACATCAGAGGTGCTCCGTCGGAATCGGTGGAACTGGGATCTTGCTCGTGAAGCCTTCGCAGGCGACCCGGTGAGATTACCCGGGTGAGATTACCTCACGTCAACCTATTTTCCGTTCCTCGCTCAGTCGGACCGCGCCGATCATCGCGATGGCCGCCGCCACGATCATGATCCAGAGGCCCCAGCCGACGTCCGCGTCGACCGTGCGGTACCGGTTCATGTTCTGCATCACGTCGTAGCTGTGCAACACGTCGCGCACGACGAAGCCGGCGATGACGAACGCCAGGACCACGGTGAGCCAACGGAACGCTCGCATCTGCACGGAGAGGATGGCGCTCAGCGCGAGGGCCATGGCACCGATGGAGTACCCCAGGCCGAGGCCGTCGTCGAAGCCCGATCGGTGGAAGTGGGCCAGGCCGATGGTGCCCGACACCCAGGGCAGGTAGGCACCCACGACGATGCCGACGGCCGCGAAGGCCACGATCATGGCGTGGCCGTAGTTGCCGGGCGCGGTGCCCACGAGGCGCTCACCCCGCGGGTCCGGAGGGAGCGGGTCCCGGGCCAGCTCCGAGTGGTACGACTCGGGTTGGGTCGCGAACGACCGGAAGAAGTCGATGACCACCACCCACGGCGCACGGCGCCGCTTCGCCGGCGCCGGTGCGACCACGGTTCCCGGGCTCGGCTCGGAATCGGTGCCGAACGGGACCCGAGGCACGGCGTCGCGCGCGCTGAGCACCTGCGTGACCTGGGCCACCGAGGCGGCGGCCGGCGCCGCGGTCAGGGCGGGAGCCGGTGCGGGTGCGGGCGCGGGCGCGGGCGGGGTGGGCGCAGTGACGGTCACGGGCGGGGCCGGGGCCGGCGTGGGCACGGCGGCAAGGGGCAATGGCGCGATCGGCGCGGGCGCGGCCTCGTCAGGCGCCGTATTGGCGACGCGATTGGTCCAGCCTCCCTCCCAGTAGCGCCACTCGTAGCGGCCGGAGGGATCGGGCAGCCAACCTGGTTCCGTGGGGGTTGTCACCTGGCTCATTGCGGGCTCCGTGCGCTCGGCCTGCCTTGCCCCTTGCGACATTTCCCTGAGCTTCGGCAAGCGCGGCACGGAACTTGACCCAGGTCACACCAAGATCTGCTGGCCGAACAATTGGCCCGATCAGGCGGGCCCGGCGATCGCCTCGAGGATCTGCTCGTGCACGGATCCCGGGGCGGCCACGATGTCACCCGACTGCAGCCAGGCCCGGTCGTCGCCCTGCCAGTCTGTGACCACTCCCCCGGCCTCCCGAACGAGCAGGGCACCGGCGGCCACGTCCCAGGTGCCGAGGGCCTGTTCGAAGTAGCCGTCGAGCACCCCGGCGGCCGTCCACGACAGGTCGAGGCTCGCCGCACCGGCCCGGCGCAGGTCCTCGAACGCGAGGAGCGCCCGCTCGAACACCGGGAAGTACTCGGGCAGGCGATCGCGCTTGGCCCGGAACGGGAACCCGGTGGCGCAGATCGCCTCTTCCGGGTCGCGTGCGCTGATGCGGATCGGTTGGTCGTTGCAGGTGGCACCGCCGCCGAGGCGAGCGGCGTAGACGCGGTCGAGCATCGGCGCGTGCACGACGCCCACCACGGGCGAACCGTCGGCCACCAGCGCCACCGACACACCGACGACAGGGAACCCGTGCACGAAGTTGGCCGTGCCATCGAGCGGGTCGACGAACCAGCCGACGTCGGCAGATCGGTCGCCTCCGGTCTCCTCGCCGAAGAAGGCGAGCTCGGGGGCGGCGTCGTGCAGGAGCTCGCGGATGGCGTGCTCGCTCGTCGTGTCGGTGTCGCTCACCCAGTCGCCCGGGCCCTTCGCGCGGACGTTGCTCGCGTCACCGAACGCGTCGAGCACGATCCCGGCGCCGGCCGCAGCGGCGCGCCGAGCCGCGTCGAGCAAGGCATCGAGATCGAGGTCGACGGTCACTGCGCGATGCCTCCGTGGAGCTGAGTGAGCAATTCATTCGTACCCGCCGCGAGCAGTTGCCGCCGCGCACTCGCGTCGAGCGCGACGAGATCGCGCCCGTGGGCGTCGGTCACGAGCGCGCCCGCTTCCCGACACACGAGCAACGCGCCGAGGTAGTCCCACGGCGCGTGCTGGTCGGGGTGGCCGTCGAGATAGCCGTCGAGATGACCGGCCGCGACGTCACACAACGCGAGCGCGGCCGAGCCCAGCGCGCGGAACTGGCGCCATGCGAGCGGCACCGGCGGCAATCCGGAGAGCGCGACGACGGCGCGCTCGATCTCCGTGGTCGCGGCCGGCGCGATCGTGGCGCGGTCGAGGGACGCGCCCTCGCCCCGCACCGCGGAGTACCGAGCGCCGGTGGCGCCGTTCTGCACCAACGCGCACCATGGACCGTCGGCGTCGAGCGCGCACAGCGAGATCGCCCAGTACGGGATGCCGCGCGCGCAGTTGGTGGAGCCGTCGACCGGATCGAGCACGACGGTGAGCTCGGCGTCGGCGGGGCCGGTCCAGCCCGACTCCTCGCTGAGCACACGCATCCCCGCGGCGTGCAGCACCGGGAGGACCGCGGCGTCGGCGACGAGATCGAGTCGGTACTGACTCGGCCGGTCGGTGCGCGCCCGGCGCTCGTGGCGACCGAGGGTCGCGAGCGCGCCGCGCTGCGCGGCGGCCGCGACGTCGAACAGTGCGAGCACGTCGTCGGGGGTCACGTCGGAGCCGCTTCGACGTTGACGCTGACGGCACTCCGGGCGGGTCCGGAGCTCATGACTTCACGCTCATTCCGGGTCACGCTAATCCTGGGAGCGTGATTCCGAACCGTCGAGCGTCGGCCGGAGTGTCGATGTCGAGGAACGTGTCGGGTGAGGTCACGACGCGCCAGTCGTCCGCCTCGACCACGTCGTGGTCGACCACGTCGAAGAGCTCGTGGAGCGCGCGGACGCCGCCCGCGATCAGACTCTCGGCCGCGAGCAGCGCGTCCGACCCGTAGCGCGCGCACACCGGTTGGAGTCGACCGTCGACCCGCAGGACGGTCGTGGGCTCACCCGGCCGGTCGCGCAACCAAGCGAGGAACGCCTCGTCGACCGCGGGCAGGTCGACCGCGAGCAGCAGCGCCGGGCCGTGGTGGCCCCGGTCACGTAGCCAGTTGCCCGCGGCGGCCAGCGCGGCGAGCGGTCCCGCGCCCGGCGGTGCCTCCCGGACCGCGGGGAGGCCACTGACCCCGTCGCCCACCTCGACGACCGGGCTGCACACCGCGGTGAGGTGGCGCGCGGCCCTGGCGGCGAGCGTCTCGCCGTCGAGGACGAGCGTGGCCTTGTCGACACCGAGCCGGCGGGACCGGCCTCCGGTGAGCAGGATGCCCGCCGTCGCCGTCATCCGCAGACCGTAGAGTCGAAATCGTGATCGCGGCCAAACCATCGGGCTCGGTCGGGCGTGTCCCCGGTGCACATGCATGCTGACGAGGCCGACTTCGACGGGCCGGCCGACTTCGACGAAACGTTCAGAGAGCACTACTGGCCCATGGTCCGATCACTCTCGGTGGCCTGCGGAGATCGCGAAGCCGCCGCCGATGCGGTCCAGGACGCGTTCACGCGCGCCTACGCCCGTTGGCGGCGCATCTCGCGCTATGAGCACCCCGCGGGCTGGATCCGCCACGTCGCGCTGAACCGTCTGCGCGACCACTTCCGTCACGAGGCGCGCGGCGTGCGCGCGCGTGAGCGCATCGCCGGTCAGACGGTGACGACAGTCGACGCGCCAGAACTGCCCGACGACGCGCTCATGGTTGCGGTGCGGAGCCTGCCGACGCAGCAACAGATCGCGGTGTCGCTCTTCTACGTGGAGCAGTTGTCGGTGCGGGAGATCGCAGCGTCGATGAAGTTGTCCGAGGGCGCGGTGAAGTACCACCTGCACGCCGGCCGCGGTGCGCTGCGCGCGTGGCTCGAGACCGACTCGGAGACGGAGGTCGAGGCGGGATGAGCGACGACCTGCACCCCGACGCGCTTGACGAGGAGCTCCGCCGCCGGTTCGCGGGCGGATCGCCGGCCAGCTCCGATCCCGATGTCGTGCTCGACGCGATGCGACCGCAGCTCGCGCGGGCGCGCACGCGCCGCCAGGTATCGTTCGCGAGCGCGATCGCCGGCGTCGCAGCGATCGTCGTGGTCCTCGCGTTCGTGCTCGGGAGTGGTGGCGGTGGCGGCGGTTCCGTGCGCACGCCGCCGGCGTCGAACGGCCCGATCAACACGGTGCCGCCTGTGCCCACCACCGCGGACGTCGGCGGTCCAGCGACCCCGGACACAGTCGCGGGCGGGAGCGATCGCGGAGGACTCGTTGGCAGCGATCCCGCCGCGCCCGACGCGACTCCCCCGACGCAACCGGCACCGGTCACGACGTCGGGATCGCAACTGGCGCCCGCAGGCCAGGAGGCGACGTTCAGTTCGGCCGGTGGCTCGATCGTGGTGCGGCTCGCCGACGGTGCGGCGTCGCTCGTCTCCGACTCCCCCGCCGCCGGCTACAGCGCCGAGGTCCACGACAACGGCCCGAGCCGCGTCGAAGTGCGCTTCAGCAACGGCAACACCGAATGGCGGATCCGGGTCGACGTGGTGAACGGACAACTCGTCTCCGAGGTCACCCAGCACTGACCAAACCTTGTGGGGCACTGCGGCGTGTCCCTCCTGATCGTCCCCCAGGAGGAGCCCCCATGGAACCCACCGACCCGTCCATCATGCCCACGCCCACGCCCACTCGCCGCCCCCGGCTGCGTCGGGCCCTCGCCGTCGCCGCCGGTGTGGCCATGGTCCCCGCGCTGTACGCGGTGGCGGCGGCCACGACCGGCGGGGGCGGCAGTCCGTCGACCGTGTCGGCCGCGAGCCGCTCGGCCGACGACCCGGCGGGTACCGAGACGGAGATCGAGCACGGCGTCGTGGTCGAGAAACCGCACGGCGGCGCGGCCACGCCCAGCGTGCCGGAGTCGACGTCGCCCACCACGCCCCAGGCGACGACCCCCACGACACCCGAACAGGAGATCGAGCACCCGGTCCCCGAGCCCGGTGACGACAACGGTGTCGACGCCCCCGGCGACGACCATGGCAACGACGGCGGCGCGGCCGCGCCCGTGCCCTCCGGCACCCAGGCGTTCTCGTCAGTGGGTGGTTCGATCGTGATCGCGGTGAACGGCTCGTCGATCTCGCTGGTCTCCACCAGCCCCGCCGCCGGCTTCAGCGCCGAGGTGCACGACAACGGCCCGAGCCGCGTCGAGGTGCGGTTCTTCGGCAGTGGCACCAACGGCGACACCGAGTGGCGCATCCGGATCGAGCTCGGCGGTGGTGGTCTCACGTCGGAGATCACCCAGCACGGGTGACGTCCAGGTGATGTTCCGGCTTCAGCCGTCGGTGCGGGGCGCGTCCTCGGCCGACGGCTCGAGCCGGTAGGCCACGACCTGCCACCGCCCGTTGCGCCGGGTCATCTCGACCCGGTTGTGCACGACGGACCGGTCGTGGAGCTCCACCGCGGTGATCGCGACCGCGGCCTCGCGGCTGTTCGCCATCTGGTCGACACCCACCCGCTCGACCAGACCGCCGAGGTCGTGCTGCTGCTCGTACGCCGAGCGCTTCGCTGCGATGAACCCGCGCCGGTCGAGGCCGTCGCGGAGCTCCGACCCCGAGAGCGTGTAGACCGACTCGAAGTCGAGGCGATCCCAGGCCAACTCGTAGGCCACGGCCACCTCACCCGGACCGGGGCCCCGGTCCTTGGCGATCACGACGACGACCGTGATGGCGAGCGCCAGCACGACGATCCCGACGACGACGGTGATCACGTGAGGCAGGCCTCGATCTCGGTCGCGAGGTCGAAGTCGAGGTCAGTGAGACCGCCGGCGTCGTGGGTGGTGAGCGCGATGCGGACGTTGCGCCAACGGATGTCGATGTCGGGGTGGTGGTTCGCAGCCTCCGCCCGGTCGGCGAGGCGGGTCACGAACGCGATCGCCTCGGGGAACGTCGGGAGCTCGAACGTCTTCACGATCTCGTCGCCGTCACGCTCCCAGCTGGGGAGGGCGGTGAGGCGAGTGGCGATCCGGTCGTCGTCGAGGGCAGTGGGTCGGGCCATGGACGCAATTCAAGACCTCGAGGGCCCCGACCTGCGAGTCGAGGCGAGAAATGGCTCCGGGGGAGAGACTCGAACTCTCAACATTTCGATTAACAGTCGAATGCTCTGCCTATTGAGCTACCCCGGAATGCCGGTCGACGATAGCAGCGCCCGCATCAAGCCCATGATCCGACGGTGGGTTGTGGTGCACGAGTAGTTCACGTAGACGCAGCCGAAGTCGTGCTTGTTCACCCGGATGGTCGGATCCGCCACCGCACGGTACGGCGCACGAAACTGATGCAGAGGGACGCCGGTCACTTCAGACCAGAAGTCGTACGCCGCACCGAGGTCGAGTCCCTGGTGCAGGTAGACCCGAATCCTGAGTCGCTGCTCATCGACCTCAAAGAAGTGGCGGAGCCAAGCACAGAAGAACCTGACCATCGTCGCGTCGGTGTTGGCGAAACGAACCTGACCGTCCGTCTTCGAACCCTCCCCTGCGTACAGCGCGATGCCTGCGGCCAGGAACGCGTCGTCGCCCAGCGTGCCGACGCGCTCGATGCCTTCGGCATTGAGTGCAGCGATCTGGGCGAGCTTGGCTTCGTGGAACGGATGCGGACGCCGTTGTGGACCGGTCCTCCTCTTGGACGGCGTGAAGGGGACATCGCGGGCCCAGAGTGACACCGACGACTTGGCGACGCCGAGCTCCGTGGCGATGTCCTGCAGGGTCATGTTGCGCGCCCGCATGGCACGCGCCTGCTCCTGCTGCTGGACCTTCCCGCGGTAGCCCATGGGACGACGGTACGCCGGGGGTGTGACAGCCATCAGTGGCGAAGGAACCGCGATACGTTCCGCTCATGGGTCGAGACGGAACGGTGGGAGTCGGGGTCATCGGCCGGGGGTTCGGGCAGAACGTGGTGGCGCCCGTCTTCGCCGAGACCGACAGGTGCACGCTCGTCGACGTCATCTCGCCGCGCGACGCCGACGCCGTGCGCGCGCTGTCCGAACACCCCGACGTCGACGTGGTCGCGGTGCACGCTCCCCCGTTCATGCACCTGCAGTGCGTCTCGGCCGCCCTCGATGCGGGCAAGGCCGTGCTCTGCGACAAGCCGTTCGGCACCTCGACCGCCGACGCCGAAGCGATGGAGGCCGCGGCGCGCGACGCCGACGCGGTCGCGCTCCTCAACTTCGAGTTCCGACACCACCCAGGACGCATCGCGCTCCGCGCTCTGATCCAGGACGGCGCCATCGGCACCGTCGAGCACGTGCAGTGGACCGTGTTCGGTGCCGGCTTCCGAGTACCTCTGCGCCCCTACGGATGGCTGTTCGACCGCGAGCGTGGCGGCGGTTGGATCGGCGCGTGGGGCTCGCACGTCATCGACTTCCTGCGTTGGACCTTCGGTGACATCACCGACGCCAGCGCGCGGCTGCGCACCGACATCTCCGAGCGACCCGACGCCGACGGCACGCTGCACCCGTGCACCGCCGAAGACGGGTTCACGGCTTTGCTCACGACCGGCACCGATGTGTCCGTGACCATCGACACGACCTTCGCCGCGGTGAAGAATTCACCGCCACGCGTCGTGATCCTCGGTTCGGACGGCACACTCGAGTCGATCGCCGACGGCAAGATCACGTTGCGCAACGACGAAGGCACCCAGGACGTGTTCACCTTCGACGCACCCCGCGAGGATCCGCACCTGGTCCCCATGCGTGCATGGGCCCAGGTGGTGCGCGACAGCGTGCGTGACGGTGCGGTGCACGACGGTGTGCCGACGTTCGCCGACGGCGTGGAGTGTGCGCGGGTGATGGATGCCCTGCGCGGGGTCAGCGCCTGAGCGAGCTCAGCGGAGCCGCTGCTCCAGCCACTCGGTGACCATCCGGTTCCAACGCCGCGCCACCACCGAGTCGGTGAACATCTGGACGCCGTGCGGTGCGCCCGGCAGCACGTGCAGCTCGGTGGGCACGCCGGCCTGATTGAGCCGCAGCGCGTACTCGATGTCCTCGTCGCGGAAGCCGTCGGCGCCACCGACGATCACGAGCGCGGGCGGCAGCCCTGCGAGAACCGTCGCACGCGAGGCCGCCGCGTACTCGGGCACGTCGCCGCCGTACAGCTCTCCGAGATAGCTCCGCCACCCGAACCCGTTCGCTTCGCGGCTCCAGATCGGGAGACCGTCGAGCCGGCTCGACGACGTGGCCTGGCGGTCGTCGATCATCGGGCACTCGAGGAGCTGGAACGCGAGCGGCACCTCGCCGCGGTCGCGCGCGAGCAGTGCGAGCCCCGCCGCCAGGCCCCCACCGGCGCTGACCCCCGAGATCCCGATGCGGTCCGGCGCGATGCCGAGTTCGGCGGCGTGCTCGTACGTCCAGCGCAACCCGGCGTAGCAGTCGTCGAGCGGACCGGGGTACGCCGTCTCCGGCGCGAGGCGGTACTCGACCGACACACCGACGCACGGGAAATGCACGCACTGGCGGTCGAACTTGGCGTCGTCCATGTCGTACGACCCGAGCACGTAGCCGCCACCATGGATCGAGTACACGCACGGCAGCGGACCGTCGATCCCCTTCGGTCGGTGCACGCGCACGACAACGTGCGGGGCGTCGCTGACGACGTGGTCGGTGCGCTCGACCGCGTCGGACAGTTCGATCGCCCCGAACATCTCGCCGCGGGCGGCGCGCATCGCGGGCAGCGCCTCGGCCGACAGCTCGAAACCGACCGGCGCCGCCGCCAGTGCCGGGGCGATTTCTTCGTCGAGGATGACAGCGTCCATGGCGCGGAACGTACCACCGTCGTTCGGCGTTGTACCGGGTGAAAGAAAACATGCAACGCGAGCGTCGCCGTCGCAGTCATACTGGATTCGCGGACGGAACGACCTCCCAAGGAGCGAATGATGACCAAGCTGATGAGTGGTCTGCATCGCTGGAGTCGGGCTCTGGTTCGTCACCTGCCCGAGAAGCCCTACCCCAGCGACCACCCCTGGCGCGACCACCACGATCCCAGCCGCCCGCGCGGCTGACCGCACGTCGGAGCGGGGAGGACGTGGGTGCATCGAAGACCCACGTCAGTTCGCTGCGGTGCCGATCACCGTTGTGAGCTGCAGTGGGGCCGGAAGGAATCGAACCTTCGACCGAGCGATTATGAGTCGCCTGCTCTGACCATTGAGCTACGGCCCCGTGGGCCGACAGGCTAACGGGGTCGGGGCGGGCGACTCACGGCTCTTCGAGGTAGTCGCGCAGCCGTTGCGAACGCGTGGGATGACGCAGCTTGGCCAGGGTCTTCGACTCGATCTGGCGGATGCGCTCGCGCGTCACGCCGAACTCCTTGCCCACCTCTTCGAGCGTGCGCACCTGACCGTCGTCGAGACCGAAGCGCAGCCGCACGACGGCGCGCTCACGGTCGTTGAGCTCCTCGAGCGCTTCCTCGATCGCCTCGGTGAGCAGCGCGCGCGCGGCTGCGGTCGCGGGCGCGATCGCAGAAGGATCTTCGACGAAGTCGCCGAGGGAGCTGTCGTCCTCCTCGCCCACCGGTGTCTCCAACGACACCGGCTCGAGCGAGATGCGCTGGATGTCGCGCACGCGGTCGGGCGTGAGCTCGACCTTCGCCGCGACCTCGTCGACGCTCGGCTCGCGCCCGAGCTCCTGGAGCATCTGGCGCTGGACCCGCAGCACCTTGTTCATGGTCTCGACCATGTGCACCGGGATGCGGATGGTGCGCGCCTGGTCGGCGATGGCGCGCGTGATCGCCTGACGGATCCACCACGTGGCGTACGTGGAGAACTTGAAGCCCTTCGTGTAGTCGAACTTCTCGACCGCACGGATCAGACCGAGGTTGCCCTCCTGGACGAGGTCGAGCAGGGCCATGCCGCGACCGACGTAGCGCTTGGCGATCGACACCACCAGCCGGAGGTTGGCCTCGGTGAGCTGCTTCTTGGCGATCTCGCCGTCGACGGCGACCGCCTGCAACGACGCGTGCGCCTCGTCGGAGAGGGGCGCAGCAAGATCCTCGAGTCGCTCGGAGGCGTGCACGCCGGCTTCGATCCGCTTGGCCAACGAGACCTCTTGCGGCCCGGTGAGCAGCGGAACCTTGCCGATCTCCTTCAGGTACATGCGGACGGGATCGAAGCCGCCCCCTTCGCTGCGGTCGGGACGGGCGGCCGTACGGCTGTGACGCGCCGGCGCCGCGCTGGCGCCGGGTCGTGCGGCAGCGGGTGGAGCGACCGGCGCGGGCGCAACGACCGGGAGCGCGGTGGGCTCGTCGCCGCGCGCGCGTCGTTCGTCTTCGCGACGGATGTCGTCGATGACCTCGTCGATGATGTCGAAGCCGCTCGCCTGGATGCGTTCGAAGATGGCGGCGAGCTCGTCGGTCTCGGGCTCGAGCTTCGGCAGCGCGGAGAAGATCTCGCCCGTGGTGATGGTGACCGAACCGCGTGCACGCGTGCGCGTGATGAGCTCGTCGACCTCGTCGGGCGGTGTCTCCGCTCCCCCCGCGATGGCGGCGTCGGCGTTGCTCACGGTCGTCTCCTCACGCCCGGCCTGCCCCGCGTGTTGCTTCGCCGAGCCACCCTAGCAACTCGAACGAGTCCTCCTGGACGGCTTCCCAGTCGCCGGATTCGCGCGCGTGCGCGAGTGCGTCGAGCAACAACTTGAGCGACGTGGAGCGATCGTCACCGGCCCGGAGCATCCCGGCGAGCACACGCTGCGCCGCCGGTTGGATGGTGTTCGCCATCAGGTGCGCGCGCAATGTTTCGGGTTCATCGGATGCGATGGGCTCCTCCACCGCGACGCGCTCGAGCAGGTCGCGCACCGGATCTTCGGTCGACGCGATCGCGTCGTGGATGCTGTCGCTCGCTGCGATCGCTTCGAACGCGCCACGCGTGAGCGGATCGACGAAGAGACGCTCGTCGAGCCAGTCGACGACGAGCTCGGGCTCGTGCACCGCGTACAGCAGCACGTCGAGCTCACGGCGATCGACCTTCACGGCCGGACGACGCGGTGGCGGCGCTTCCTCGCGCGACGCGCGCGTCGAGGTGCCGGGACGTGCCGTGCCCGAGGCGAGATCCTTGCGGTGACGCGCCACGGTGTCGCGCAGACGATCCGCGTCGATGTCGAGCTCGCCGGCGAGCTTCATGACGTACTGGTCGCGCACGAGGTCGCTCGGGTGCTGCGCGACGATGTCGGCGCCGGCCTCGGCGGCGCGGGCGCGACCCTCGAGCGTGGCGACGTCGGCCGCCGCCAAGACGCGGTCGAGGCGGAACTGCAGGAACGGTGTGGCCCGTTCGAGCGCGCGCAGGAGCGCGGCGGGGTCGTCGTGCCACACGTCGGCAGGGTCCTTGCCGGCAGGGAGGTCGGCCACCTCGAGTTGGATCTCGTAGCGCTGCTCCCAGCCGTACCACTTCTCCGCCGCGTTCTGGCCCGCGGCGTCGGAGTCGTAGGCGAGCACCACCTTGCGCGCCAGGTTCTTGAGGATCTGGAAGTGGTCGTCGGCGAGCGCGGTGCCGCACGTGGCGACGGCGTTGGGTGATCCCGACAGCGCAAACGCCATCACGTCGGTGTACCCCTCGCAGATCACGACCTGACCGCGACCGACGACCTCACCCTTCGCCCAGTTGAGCCCGTAGAGCAACCGGCTCTTCTGGTAGATCGGCGTTTCGGGCGAGTTCTTGTACTTCGGCTGCTCGTCGCCGAGCGCACGCCCGCCGAAACCCACTGCGTCACCACGCTGGTCGTAGATCGGGAACATGAGCCGGCCGCGGAACTGATCCTGCAGTTTGTTCGCCTTGTTCACGAACGCGAGGCCGGCACCTTCGATGTCGTCGCGCGCGAACTTCTGCTTCTGGAGATGGAGGCTGAGTCGGTCCCAGTCGTCAGGTGACCATCCGAGCTGGAACTGGCGCGCCGCGTCGCCGTCGAACCCGCGGGACCGCAGGTACCCACGTGCGTTCTTGCCGTCGTCCCCGACGAGCAGGAGGTCGTGGTAGAACGCGATCGCGGCGGCCACCGCTTCCGAAAGGCGTTGCTTGCGGGTGCGGTCCTTGGCGACGTTCTTGTCGTCGTAGCGCAGCGTGATGCCGGCGCGCGACGCCAGGCGCTCCACCGCGTCGACGAAGTCGAGGTGCTCGACGTCGCGCACGAACGTGATCGCGTCACCGCTGGCGTCGCACCCGAAGCACCGGAATCTCCCCGCCTCCGGATTGACGTTGAACGACGGCGTCTTCTCGGAGTGGAAGGGGCACAGGCCGACGAAGTTGCGCCCGACCCGCTTGAGGGCGAGGTGCTCGCTGGCCAGCGCGACGAGGTCGGTGGCGTCGCGGACGCGCACCACGTCTTCGTCGAGGATGCCCATCGGTCGATGCTATGACCGGGCGACCGCTGGCGCGAGTGGCGATCGCGACCCGGCGGTCAGACGCCGCGGGGCAGATCGTCGGGACGCCACCCGAGGAGCTCCACGCCGAGGCCGAGCGCGTAGCGATCCGTCATCCCGCTCACGTACTGCACGGCCAGCGCCGCCGCCTCCGGCGATCCGGCCATCGGCGCCGTGAGCTCGCCGTCGCGCACCGCGGGAATGCGACGCGGGGCGTCGGCGAAGTGCTCGACGAGATCGCCGAGGAGCCGGATCACCCGGGACGCCTGCCGGCGCGCCGCAGGCCGCAGGTAGATGCGGTCGAAGTTGAAGGCCCGGAATTCGGCCAACGCGGTCGCGGCCGGTTCGGTCATGCCCACCGCGCCGGTCTGGTCGACGGCGTCGAGCACCGCGCCCAGGAACACCCCGATCTGCGCCGACGACCGCGCGCCCGCGACCTCGCGCACGGACGCGGGCAGGTCGTCGGGCTCGAGGATGGCGGCGCGCACGGCGTCGTCGAAGTCGTGGCACACGTAGGCGATGCGGTCGGCCCAGGCCACCACCTCACCCTCGGGGGTGGACGGCGAGGGGCGGCGCCACGAGTGGTTGCGCACGCCGTCGAGCGTCTCGACGCACAGGTTGAGCGGCGCCAACGTGACGTCGGCGCCGTAGACGGCGTGGTCGTAGCCCGTCGCCGGCAGGAACGGCGAGAACGCCTCCTCCGAAGCGTGCCCGGCAGGCCCGTGGCCGCAGTCGTGGGCGAGCGCGATCGCCTCCACCAGCGGCAGGCACAAGTTGGCAGCGCGGGCGATGCCGGTGGCCACCTGGGCCACCTCGACGGCGTGCGTGAGGCGGGTGCGGAGGTGGTCGTCCTCGGGGGCGATGAACACCTGGCACTTGCCCGCCAGCCGCCGCCACGGGCGGGAGTGCTTGATGCGGTCGAGATCGCGTTCGAAGCACAACCGCCAGACGTCGGGCTCTTCCGGTCGGGCCCGCACGCCGGCGCCGACGGGACGGGTGGCACCCGGCGCCAGCGACACCGCCAGCTCCGCCTCGCGCTCCTCCCGACGCCGGACCGGCGCGCCCACGTGCGCCACTGCGCCCTGGTGGGCTCGGCGCACGGCAACCGGAACGATCAACTCGGTCATGCCCCGAGCGTACGACCGGGGTGTGACACGCAAACCGACGACCCCCCACCACTCCACAAGGCAGCGATCTGTTTCAGATCTGCAACGAATCGCTACCTTTTGGCGGCACTGGGGCGAGTTCGACGGCAGCTCAGAGGTGAGCGGCTGCCACCGCGTTGGCGAAGACCACGACGCACCACCACACCGCGATCGCCACGATCGCGGTGGCCGCGAACCAGCGGACCACGGGTCGGACCGCCCGTGACGCGATGAACGCGAGCGCGGCCACGATCCCGAACCGCAGCAACGCGCCCAGCGTGAGGGTGGGGCCGATGCCGATGGCACGCATCGCCGACCCGACGAGCGGATTGCGTTCGAGGTGCACCGACCCGTCGAGCACCAGGTAGGTGACCAACGCGTCGAGCAGCGCCGCCGCGATTGCGATCGCGGCGACCAGATCGACGAGCCGTCGCGGCGTCTCGTGCTGCCAGGTGTTCTCGCTCGCCAGCTCGCGCCGCCACCGCTCTCGGTGCGCGGCGGACAGGAGCGAGCGGTTCATGTGGAGGGCGTACCCGATGGTCAGGCGGTGGAACCCGGCCCGTCGTGGCCCAGCGACGCGTGCGCCGCGGCCAGACGCGCGATGGGCACGCGATAGGGCGAGCACGACACGTAGTCGAGACCCACCCGGTCGCAGAACTCGACCGAGGCCGGGTCGCCACCGTGTTCGCCGCAGATGCCGAGCTTGATGCCGGGCCGCGTGGCGCGACCTCGCTCGACGCCGATCTCGACCAGCTGGCCCACGCCTTCCTGGTCGAGGGTCTCGAACGGGTTGGCGCGCAGCAGCTTGAGCTCGAGGTACTCCGACATGAAGCGACCCTCGACGTCGTCGCGCGAGAACCCGAAGGTCATCTGCGTGAGGTCGTTGGTGCCGAACGAGAAGAACTCGGCGACGTCGGCGATCTCACCCGCCGCGAGCGCCGCGCGCGGCGTTTCGATCATGGTGCCGACGAGGTAGTCGACGCTCGTGCCCGCGTCGGCGATCACCTGCGCCGCGATCTCGCGCACCCACCCCTCGAGCAGCGCGAGCTCGGGCTCCGTCACGATGAGCGGGATCATGATCTCGACCTGTGGGTCGCCGCCGGCCTGCTTGCGCGCGACCGCGGCCTCGACGATCGCCTTGGCCTGCATCTTGTAGAGACCGGGCTTGATGATGCCGAGGCGACACCCGCGGGTGCCGAGCATCGGGTTCGCCTCCCGCCACAGCTGCGCGGCCGCGAGCAGCCGACGACCCTCGGTGTCGAGCTCGCCCTTGGCGTCGTGGATGAGGAGCTCTTCGACGTCGGGGAGGAACTCGTGCAGGGGCGGGTCGAGCAACCGGATGGTGACCGGGAGACCGTCCATCGCCTCGAAGATGCCCTCGAAGTCGGAGCGCTGGAGCTTCTCGAGCTCCAGCAGCGCCTCTTCCTCCTCGACCGGGCTGTCGGCGAGGATGAACCGCTGGACCAGGGGCAGACGATCACCGAGGAACATGTGCTCGGTGCGACACAGGCCGATGCCCTCGGCGCCGTAGCGGCGTGCGACCTCGGCGTCGTGCGGGAGGTCGGCGTTGGTGCGCACCTTCATCCGCCGGAACGTGTCGGCCCAGCTCAGGATGGTCTCGAACGGCCCGCCGGGGTCGGGCGTGACCACCGCGACCGGGCCGATCACCACTTCGCCGGTGGTGCCGTTGATCGAGATGACCTCGCCCTGGCGGACGGTCTCGCCGTTGACCTCGAAGAACCCACCGACGACGTCGATCTGGAGCTCGTTGGCGCCGCACACCGCGGGCGTGCCCATGCCGCGGGCGACGACGGCGGCGTGGCTGACCAGCCCGCCGCGCGACGTGAGGATGCCCTCGGCTGCGATCATGCCGTGCAGGTCGTCGGGCGACGTCTCGGGGCGCACGAGGATCACGTCTTCGCCGAGCTCGCGGTGGTGCTCGGCGAGATCGGCGGTGAAGTAGACGCGTCCGACCGCGGCGCCGGGCGACGCGTTGAGGCCCTTGGTCACCGCGACGTACTCGGCCTTGGGGTCGAACTGCGGGTGGAGGAGCTGGTCGAGCTGCGCCGGCTGCACGCGCAGCACCGCCTCGCGCCGGTCGATGAGACCTTCCTCCTCCATCTCGACCGCCATGCGCAACGCGGCGGCGGCGGTGCGCTTGCCGACGCGCGTCTGGAGCAGGAAGAGACGACCCTGCTCGATGGTGAACTCGATGTCGCACATGTCGCGGTAGTGCGTCTGCAGCGTCTGCATGAGACCGAGCAGCTCTTCGTGCGGTCCGGGGAACTCGTTGCCCATCGCATCGAGCGGCTCGGTGGTGCGGATGCCGGCGACGACGTCTTCGCCCTGCGCGTTCTTCAGGAAGTCGCCGTACGCGACGTTCTCACCGGTGGCGGGGTTGCGGGTGAACGCGACCCCGGTGCCGGAGTCGTCGCCCTTGTTGCCGAACACCATCGACTGGACGTTGACCGCGGTGCCGAGGTCGTCGTCGATCTTCTCCATGCGCCGGTAGATGAAGGCGCGCTCGCTGTTCCACGAGCGGAACACCGCCTCGATC
>DASXXX010000346.1:0-2582 GCA_036502765.1 Acidimicrobiia bacterium
GAGAAGATCAAGGTCGACACCCGCACCGGGGAATACCTGGCGCGAGCCTGAGGGCCGGCACCGAACGATGGCCGTCACGGGAAGCCGCCGCGAAGCTCGGGAGCGAGCGCTCGGTCTGTGTTACGAGCTCGAGGTGCGCGACCTCGGTGTCGACACCCTCATCGAGCAACAGCCGGCGCCGCCCGACCAGTACGCGGTGCAGCTCGTGCGCGGCGTCGAGGAGCACAGCGCCGATGTCGACGCGCTGCTCCGCAAGTTCTCGGAGCACTGGGCGCTCGAGCGCATGCCCGCGGTCGACCGCGCCGTGCTGCGCCTCGGCGCCTACGAGCTCGGGTGGGAGCGCGACGTCCCGAGCGCGGTCGTGATCAGTGAAGCCGTCGAGCTGGCCAAGCAGTACTCCACCAAGGATTCCGGCCGGTTCGTGAACGGGTTGTTGAGTCGCATCGCCGAGGAGCTGCGTCCGGGGGGAGCAGCGGGCGGGGCGGAGGCAGCGGAGGAGCCTGGGCAGTGACGATGCCGGTCGAGGTCCAGGAGCCGGCGATCGAGGAGCTCACGGTCACCGACAAGCCGTGGATCGTGATCGTGTGGAACGACCCGGTCAACCTGATGTCCTACGTCGTCTACGTCTTCCAGAAGCTGTTCGGCTACTCGCGCAAGAAGGCGACCAAGCTCATGCGGCAGGTGCACGAAGAGGGGCGGGCGATCGTGTCCGACGGTCCGGTCGAGAAGTGCGAAGCCGACGTCGCCCGCCTCCACGCCGCCGGCCTCTGGGCCACGATGGAACATCCGTCGTAGGGCAGGAGCGCGGGCATGGCGCGGTGGAAGCGGTTCCGGGTGGGGCCGGGCGACACGCTGACGGTGTCGCTCGCCGAAGAAGAGCTCGGGTTGCTGCGCGCGCTGCCCGAGCAGCTGCGCGAGGTGTTCGACGACGACGTCGACGACCCTGCGCGCTCCCGCCTGTTCCCGCGCGCGTACCTCGATCCCACCGCCGAGACCGAAGAAGCGGAGTGGCAGGCGCTCGTGGGTCCGTCGCTGCTGCGGGAGCGACTCGATGCGCTCGAGCTCATCACCGTCACGTTGTCGCGGGCCGAGCAGGCTGGCGACTGGTGGCTGATCGACCTGACCCCCGACGAGGTGCACGCGTGGCTCGGTGTGATCAACGACACCCGCCTGGTGCTCGGGACGCGCCTCGGCGTCACCGAGGAGGAGCGCGAGCTCGACCCTGCTGATCCGGAAGCGGGTCCCTACGCCCTGTACCAGTGGCTCACCTGGGTGCAGGGCGACCTGCTCGAGGAACTGCTCTGACGTCAGCCCGTGAATCGGGGCTGGATGATCACCTCGGGCGCGGGTTCGGGCTGCGCCGGAGGCTGCACCTCGTGGGCGCCGACATCGACGGCCGGCCGGCTGGGCGATCGGCCGAGCGATGCTCGCTGCGTCAGCACCCGACGCGAAGACGAAGAAAGAGGTGGCAATTGGGGCTTGCGGTGCGAACGTACGTTCGGTAGGGTTGGGGGTACGCCTCGAGGGTCTGGCGTGATGATCCTCCTTCCAGTCGCATCGTCCGTGTTCGGCGTGTCGTGTTCGGGAGGAGGGTCGTGTCGCGTCTTCGGGAGTTGTTGGTCGAGGTGCTCGGCGCGGTCGCTCGGTTCGAGGCCGATCGCTGGTCGGGCGAGGACTGTGCTCGGTTGGCGGAGGAGTTGGCGCGGGCGGCGAAGGCGTGCACGGCGGCGTCGGCGCGGGCGGCGGCGCGTGCGGTGGAGTGTGGGCGCGGCGATGTGGAGTGGTTGGCGCGCACCAACGGTGCGACGCCGGCGCAGGCGCGGGAGTCGTTGGCGACCACGTCGGCGTTGTCGGGGTGTCCGGAGACGAGTGACGCGGTCGCGAATGGCAGCGTGTCGCTGACCCAGGCGCGGGAAATCGTGCGCGCCGAGACCGCGGTGCCGGGCTCTGAGGGCGCGTTGTTGCAGGTGGCCGCGACGCGGGGCATGGCGGGGTTGCGGTCGGAGGCGCGGCGGGTGGTGCTGGGGTCGTGTGATCGGGAGGTGTTGCATCGCCGTCAGGTCGCGTCGCGTTCGGTGCGGCACTGGGTTGATGGTGAGGGGATGGTGGCGGGTCAGTTCCGTCTGCCGCCTGAGGTGGGGGTGCCGTTCGTGAATCGGCTGGATGTCGAGACCGATCGGGTGCACCGTGCCGCGCGCCGGGACGGGAGCACTGAGGTGCGGGAGGCGCACGCGGCGGATGCGTTGCTGCGGTTGGTGAAGGGTGGTGGGAGGGGCCGGGCGGGACGGGCGGATGTGGTGTTCGTGTGTGACCTGACGGCGGTGGCGCGTGGGCACACCCATGGTGGCGAGGTGTGTGATGTGGTCGGTGGTGGTCCGGTGGCAGTGGGCGTGGTGCGTGCGGCGGCGGTGGATGCGTTCGTGAAGGTGGTGGTGCGTGATGGCACGAAGGTCGACACGATCGTGCATTACGGCCGTCACATCCCGGCGTTGTTGCGCACGGTGCTCGAGCTCGGGGATCCCGAACGGTTCGACGGTGCGGTGTGTGTGGAGGAGGGGTGCGATCGTCGTCACGATCTCGAG
>DASXXX010000347.1:0-13707 GCA_036502765.1 Acidimicrobiia bacterium
CGCCGGTGATCTCCGCGACGGCGCCAACGCCGTCGACGTGCTGCGCGCCACCTTCCCCGCCGGCACCGTGAGCGGCGCGCCCAAGGTGCGGGCGATGGAGATCATCGACGCCCTCGAACCCACGAAGCGGGGCGCCTACGCGGGCGTGGTCGGCTACCTCGATTTCTCCGGCAACCTCGACACCGCCATCGCCATCCGCACGATGATCTGGCGCGACGGTGAGGCGAGCGTGCAGGCCGGCGCCGGCATCGTCGCCGACTCGGTGCCCGAAGACGAAGACCTCGAGTGCCACAACAAGGCGCGTGCCCTGCTCACCGCGGCCGCGGCGGCGCGCTCGCTCGCACCCCTCGGCGACGCCGGACGCGCACCGTGACCGCGCGCCCTGATCTCCCGGTCGACGACCTCGCGGCGCTGCGCGAGGGACGCGCATGGGTCGACCGAACCGACCGCGGGTTCGTCAGCATCGCCGGACCCGACACGTTCTCGTTCCTGCAGGCGCTGGTGTCGGCCGATCTCGACCCGCTCGCCGACGGCGACGCCGTGCACAGCCTCCTGCTGGCGCCGCAGGGCAAGCTCGACGTCGACTTCCGACTGCTGCGCGTGAACGCGGAGGAAGCGTGGCTCGACTGCGCCCCGGGATTCGCCGCGCAGCTCGCGGCGTCGTTGACGCGGTTCCGCATCCGGGTGAAGGCCGAGATCGTCGACCGGTCGGGTGAGCTCGCGATGGTGTCGCACATCGGTGCGAACGACGACGGCACAGATCTGGTCGACGGCGTGCCCGACTCCATGCACCGCATCGACACCGCGTGGGGATTCGACCTGCTCGGCCCGCGCGACCGGATCGAGGCTGCCCTGTCCACGGTCACGCCCGTCGTCGCCCCCGTCGCCTTCGAGGCGTGGCGCATCGAGCAGGCGATCCCGGTGCAGCCGGCCGACATCGACGACACCACCATCCCCCAGGAAGCGTTCCTCGAACAGGACGCGGTGTCGTTCACCAAGGGCTGCTTCATCGGCCAGGAGCTGGTGTGTCGCATCGACAGCCGCGGCCACGTGAACCGCTTCCTGCGTCTCGTCGCCGACATCGAGGGCGACTGGCCGCCGGTCGGGGCCGAGATCGTCGTCGACGGCAAGGTCGTGGGCGCGCTCACCAGCGTGGCACCGGCCGAGCTGCCCACCGGCGCGCTCGGCTACGTGCGCCGCGAGGTCGAACCGCCGTCGGCGGTCGAGCTCCGCTGGGACGGCGGCACGGCCCGCGCCGTCATCTGACGCTGGGGAACGTCACCACGAAGCGGGTGCCCTCGGCGTCGATCGGCTCGACGCGGGCGTCGCCGCCCATCGCCAGCGTGAGCTCGTGCACAATGGCGAGCCCGATCCCGGTGCCGAGCGTGCGGCCCGGGACCGTGCGCGACGTGTAGAGGCGCTCGAAGACGCGGGGGAGATCCTGCGGTGCGATGCCGGGTCCGTCGTCGTCGACGTGGATCTCGACCCGGTCGTCGACCGCGCGCACGCCGACGATCACCCGCGTCGTGGCGAACTTCAGTGCGTTCTCCACCAGGTTGGCGACGATCTGGGCCAGCCGTTGGGCGTCGACCCGGGCCGCGATCGGCTCGCCCGGTTCGACGTCGAGTGACACGCCGATCTCGGTCGCCGCAGGACCGAACGCCTCGACTGCGTCCTGCACGACGGCGTGCACGTCGACGGGCGTGGGGTGCAGCGAGAACTGGTGCGCGTCGAGGCGGGCCAGGTCGAGGAGATCGGCGACCAGGCGCTCGAGCCGGCGGGACTCCGACGAGATGACGTCGGCGGCGCGGATGCGCGCCTCCATGCCCTCGACGGTGCCGTCGGCGATCGCCTCGGCGTAGCCGCGGATCGACGTGAGCGGGGTGCGGAGGTCGTGCGACACGCTGAGGAGGAACGCCCGCTCGTGGCCGCGTGCGACGTCGAGGTCGCTGGCCATGGCGTTGATCGCGTTGGCGAGGCTGGCGAGCTCGTCGTCACGCACGTTGCTGGCGTCGACGCGCGCGCTGAGGTCGCCACCGGCGATCGAACGGGCGGTGGTCTCCATCGCCGCCAGTGGCCGGGTCATGCGGCGGGCGAGGTACGTGGCGACGAGCGCGGCGATCCCGAGGGAGATGGCGGCGGCGCCGAGCACCGCGAAGCCGTTTCCCCCGAACGGCCGGTTGTTCACCTCTTCGGTGAGCACGACCACGGGGGTCGTGCCGTTGACCGCGGTGAGCGGCCGGGCGAGGAACACCGTGTCGCCGTTGCGTCCCTGCTGCGTGTCACCCGCGAGCAGGGTCTTGGCGTCGAGGTCGTCGACGGAGATGCCGTCGGGGAGCGTGGGCGAGGTCGCGCTGCCGCCGAGGAGCCTGGACACGCCTTCTTCCACTTGTCCGTCGGCGTTGACCGCCACGATCGCACCGTTCGACGCCCGCAGCGTGGTGTTCACCAGGTTGCGGAGCCGACGGATCTGTCGGCGACCGACCGCAGTGTCGCTCGCCGCGCGCGCGACCGGGAGCTGCTCGATGAGCGAGTCGAACTCGGGGCCGACGACCTGGGCGCGGTTCTGCACGTCGTGGCGTGCGTTCGTGACCTCGGTGCGGCGGGCCAGCCCCGCGGTGACCGCCGCGGTCAGCAGGAGCACGCCGAGCGCGATCGCCATCATCGCGACCACGAGTCGGGTTCGCAGCCGCCGATGAGGGCGGCTCACCGGCAATGCCTCACGGGCCGAATGTCATGGTGTGGTCGCCGGCCGCGGTGCCTCGAGCCGGTAGCCGACGCCGCGCACGGTCGTGATGACGATGCGGTCGCCGAGCTTCTTGCGCACCTGCGCGATGTGCACGTCGACGGTGCGCGCGTCGCCGAACCAGTCGTAGCCCCACACGCCGTCCAGGATCTGCTGGCGCGACAGCGCGAGGCCGGGGCGTTCGGCGAGGAAGCGCAGCAGGTCGAACTCCTTGGTGGTGAACTCGACGGCCGTGTCGTCGATCAGCACCTCGCGCCGCCCGACGTCGACCGTGACCGGCCCGGCCTGCACCACTTCGGGCGCAGCACCACCGTCGCCGCGCCGCAGCACCGCCTTCACCCGCGCCACCAGTTCCGCGGGCGAGAACGGTTTGGTGACGTAGTCGTCACCGCCCAGCTCGAGGCCGAGCACGCGGTCGACCTCGCCGTCGCGCGCGGTGAGGAAGATCACCGGGACGTTCGACGTCTGGCGCAACCGGCGGCACACCTCGAGCCCGTCGATGTCGGGCAGGCCCACGTCGAGGACGACCAGGCGGGGGTGGTGGGTGCGGATCGTGGCGAGGCCCGCTTCTCCCGTGGCCGCCTTGAGGACGCGGTAGCCGTCACGCGCCAAGTAGAGGTCGACGAGGTCGGCGATGTTCGGTTCGTCGTCGACCACCACGATCGTGCCCCGTTCCATGGGCGCAATCGTCGCACGTGGCCGACCCGGAACACGTGAGGGGACTGTGAGCGGGACGTGAAGGCGCCGGCCGCACCCCAGGTGAGGCTTTACAATCGTCGGCCGATGACGGTGCTCGACGAGATCCTCGCGACCAAACGCGACGAGGTCACCATGCTGCACCGGCCCGAGGTGCGCGACCTCTTGCGGAAGCGGGCGCTCGACTCCCCGCCCGCGCGCGACTTCGCGGGCGCACTCCGACCCGCCACCGGGACGCTCGGCGTCGTGGCCGAGATCAAGCGGCGGTCGCCGTCGAAGGGCGAACTCGCCCCCGACCTCGACCCCGCGCTCATGGCCAAGGCGTACGCCGCGGGCGGCGCGTCGTGCCTGTCGGTGCTCACCGACCTGCCCTGGTTCGGTGGCGCCGTCGACGATCTGCTGGCCGCACGCGCCGCCTGCGACCTCCCGGTGCTGCGCAAGGACTTCACCATCGACGAGGTGCAGGTCTACGAGACGCGCGCGATCGGCGCGGACGCGATCCTCCTGATCGTCGCGGCCCTGCCCGACGACGCGCACCTGCGCGACCTGCACGAGCTCGCGCTCGGGCTCGATCTCGCGGTGCTGGTCGAGACGCACGACGACGCCGAACTCGAGCGCGCCCTCGCGATCGGCGCACGCATCGTCGGTGTGAACGCGCGCAACCTCGGCACGTTCGCGGAAGACCTCGGCGTGGGCGAGCGGCTCGCGTCACGCGTCCCGTCCGACACGGTCGCGATCGCCGAGAGCGCGATCCGTTCGGTCGACGACGCCACCCGCATGGCCGCTGCCGGCTTCGACGCGGTGTTGGTGGGCGAGATGCTCGTGCGCGCGTCCGATCCGACCATGACGGTTCGGGGTCTGGCGTCCGTCGTGCGGTCTACTCCTCGCTGATACCGTTCTCCGGTCACGCAGTCTCTCTGGAGGGCAGTCCAGTGTCTCGATTCGTGCGTCGTTCCCTGTTGCTCGCGGTGCTGGCACTCGTCGCCGTGCCGTTCACGGCCGTCGGGTCGGGTGCGCAGCAGCTCTCCGAGTTCACCGTCACGGTGAAGAAGGTCGTGGTCGGCACCGGCGGGCCGTCGGCCGTCACCGTCGACTGCAACAGCGCCCAGGACGAGGCGGCGGCACAGGTCGTCGACGTCCTCAACTTCGACGCCCAGGGCAACCCGGTGGCGAGCGGTGCCGACACCGACTTCGCGATCGAGGGTGGTGCCTGGGTGCTCGAGGGTTCGCCCGGTGGCGGCTTCGAGTGCACCTTCACCGAGACGACCACCGGTGGTGCGTCGTCCACTGCGTGGACCTGCGCGTACACCTTCACGCCGATCTCGACGCCCACGGCGTCGCAGATCGAGCTCGCCGGCTGTGATGCGGCGGCAGGTGCCGGCGTCGGCCCGGTCGACGTCACCTACCCGGGCAGCGGCGACGTCTCGGAGCAGGCCTCGACCGTCGTGTTCACGAACACGTTCGGGAGCGCGCCGCTCGACCCGATCCAGCCTGCAGCGCAGGTGGTCGCGCAGCCGGTGTTCACCGGGTAGGTCCCGCGCGCACGAGGACGGTAGCTTCCACCTTGGTGGCCGAATGGCCCCGGGGGAGGAACCGAGTGGACCTCGAGCTGTCCGACGATCAAGAGCTGTTCCGCGAGACGACGCAGCGGTTCATCGACGCGCGGTGCCCGATCCCACGCGTCCGTGAGCTCGCCGACATGGCCGTCGCGCACGACCCCGCGCTGCTCGGCGAGGCGGGGGAGCTCGGCTGGTTCGCGCTCTTCGTGCCCGAGGAGCACGGCGGCGGCACCGTGTCCGGTTCGGCGGTGCGCGACGCGGTGATCGTGGCCGAGGAGCGGGGCCGCTTCGTGCAGCCCGGCCCGTTCGTGGCCACCAACGTGGTCGCGTTCGCGCTGGCGCGTGAGGGCACCCCGGAGCAGCAGTCGGCACACCTGCCCGGTCTCGCCGCCGGTGAACAGACCGCGTCGTGGGCGTTCACCGCGCGCGACGGCGTGCCGGAGGTCGGTGCCGTGCGCGCCACCTCGGTCGGCGACGGTTTCACGCTCGACGGCGTCGCATCGCTCGTGCCCGAGGGTCCGAGTGCCGGGCTGTTCCTGGTGAGTGCCCTCCACGCTGGCGATGACGCGGGAAGCGTCACCCAGTTCGTGGTCGGCGCCGACACCCCCGGCGTCACCGTCACGCCGCTCCGGGCCCTCGACCTCACCCGCCGCTTCGCCGACGTGCAGTTCGAGTCGGTCTCGGTGCCGGCGAGCGCGGTGGTCGGGACGCCGGGCGCGGCGCAGGCGAGTGTCGACGCGCAGCTCGACGTTGCCGTCGCGCTCACCCTGGCCGAGTCGATCGGTGCGATGCGCCAGCTCGCCGAGATCACCGTCGACTACGCCAAGGCGCGCATCGCGTTCGGTCGTCCGATCGGTTCGTTCCAGGCGCTCAAGCACATCCTCGCCGACGTCAGCTTCTGGGCCGAGGTGAGCACCGCCGGCGCGTCCGCCGCCGCCGAGGCGGTGGCCGACGCCCGGCCCACTGCGTCGGAGATCGTGAGCATCGCCAAGGCGTATTCCGGTGATGCCGCCACGCAACTCGCCCAGCAGTGCCTCCAGGTGCACGGTGGGATCGGCTTCACGTGGGAGCACGACCTGCACTTCTACCTGCGACGCCTCGCCACCGACCGCGTGCTCTACGGCGACCCCGAGTGGCACCGCGAGCGCATCTGCCGGATCCACGGTCTCTGAGAGGAACGTGATGACCGCCACCACCACCGATGACACGATCTCCGTCGACGAATTCCGCGCCCAGGCGCGCGCCTGGCTCGAGGCGAACTGCGAGCGGAAGACGGCGGAAGCCATCGCGGCCGCCGGTTCGCTGCGCGGCATGCACGAGTTCACCAAGGAGCAGATCGACGCCGAGCGCCCGAAGCAGCAGCGTCTGTACGAGGGCGGGTTCGCCGGCATCACGTGGCCGAAGGAATTCGGTGGCCAGGGTCTCTCCGGCGCGCACGAGCTCGCGTTCACCGAGGAGTCCAACGACTACGAGCTGCCGAACTTCGGGATCGTCGGCGGCACGACGTTCGGCGTGTGCGCGCAGGTGATGCTCGCCCACGGGTCCGACGACTTCAAGCGTCGTCACCTCCCGCGGATCCTGGCCGGCGACGAGCTGTGGTGCCAGTTCTTCTCCGAGCCGGTCGCCGGCTCCGACCTCGCCGGCGTGCAGACGCGCGCGACGCGCGACGGCGACTCGTGGGTGCTGAACGGCGCGAAGGTGTGGAGCTCGTGGGCGCACCTCGCCGACTACGGCTTGTGCCTCACCCGCACCAACTGGAGCGTGCCGAAGCACCGGGGCCTCACCTGGTTCGGCGTCCCGGTGGATGCACCGGGGGTCACGCTGCGAGTGATCCGCCTGATCAACGGCGGCGCCGACTTCTGCGAGGAGTTCTTCGACGACGTCGTGATCCCCGATGCCGACCGCATCGGCGACGTCGACGACGGCTGGCGGGTCGCGCGCACGATGCTCGTCTTCGAGCGGGGCGCGCGGGCCGAGGAGAAGCCCAAGGGCCCGGTCGAACCGGGCGCGCTGGCCACCGACTTCGTCGACGTCGCGCGCGCGCTCGGTCGCACCGACGATCCCGAGGCGCGCCAGCTCGTCGCCAAGGCGCACAGCCTCGACTTCATGTACCAGGTGCTGCAACGACGTCTGGCCACGCGCCTGCGTCAGGGAGGCGCCGATGCCGGCGTCGCCGCGTACGGCGCGCTGGCCCACGGCGTGTTCGACCACGAGCGCGCGGTCTGGGGCATGGAGCTGGCGCGGGGTGACTCGGTGGCGTGGGACGAATCCGATCCCGAGGGACCGGGCGCGTCGACTGCGCTGACCTTCCTCAACGGGCGGATCAACTCGGTGGCCGGTGGCACCGACCAGATGCAGCGCAACGCGATCGGCGAGCAGGTGCTCGGACTCCCGCGCGAGCCGAGCTGGGAACGCGACAAGCCGTTCGACGAGGTGCTGCGGGCCGCGCAGCACTGGGACGGACGCGTCTGAGCGAGGAGGTCGACGATGGCCCGCTTCACCTTGTCGGAGGACGCCATCCCGAGCGCGTGGTTCAACGTGCTCCCGGTGATGCCCGAGCCGTTGCAGCCACCGCTGCACCCGGGCACGCGCGAGCCGATCGGTCCCGATGATCTCGCGCCGCTGTTCCCGATGGGTCTCATCGCCCAGGAGGTGTCGGCCGAACCCTGGATCGACGTGCCCGGCGAGGTGCTCGACATCCTCAAGCTCTGGCGGCCCACGCCGCTGATCCGCGCCGAACGGCTCGAGCGCGCGCTCGGCACGTCGGCGCGCATCTACTTCAAGGACGAGTCGGTCTCGCCTGCGGGGTCGCACAAGACCAACACGTCGGTGCCGCAGGCCTTCTACAACGCGGCCGAGGGCACGACGCGCCTCGCCACCGAGACCGGCGCCGGGCAGTGGGGGAGCGCGCTGGCGTTCGCGTGCTCGCAGTTCGACCTCGAGTGCAAGGTGTACATGGTGCGGGCGTCGTACGACCAGAAGCCGTACCGGCGTGTGATGATGGAGACCTGGGGCGCATCGGTCGTGCCGTCACCGGTCGCCGATCCCGACAGTCCCGGTTCGCTCGGCCTCGCCATCAGCGACGCGGTGGCCGACGCCGCGTCACGCGACGACACGCACTACTCGCTCGGCTCGGTGCTCAACCACGTGCTGCTGCACCAGACCGTCATCGGGCTCGAGGCGAAGGAGCAGTTGCAGGTCGCGGGCGAGGACGCGCCCGACGTCGTGATCGGCAGCTGCGGGGGCGGGTCGAACCTCGGTGGCATCGCCCTGCCCTTCGTCCCCGACACCGACGTCCGCCTCGTCGCGGTGGAGCCGTCGTCGTGTCCCACGCTCACCGAGGGTTCGTTCGACTACGACTTCGGCGACACCGCGGGCATGACCCCGCTCCTGCCCATGTACACGCTCGGCCACGACTTCGTGCCGCCGTCGATCCATGCCGGTGGGCTGCGCTACCACGGCGACTCACCGATCATCTCCAGCCTGGTGAAGAGCGGGCGCATGGAGGCCGTCGCCTACCCGCAGGGCAAGACGTTCGAGGCCGCGGTGCAGTTCGCGCAGGCGGAAGGCAAGATCCCCGCCCCCGAGACGGGCCACGCGATCCGCGCCGTGATCGACGAGGCGCTGGCGGCGAAGGAGACCGGCGAGGAGCGCGTCATCCTCTTCAACTACTCCGGCCACGGGCTCCTCGATCTCTCCGCCTACGACGACTACCTCCACGGCCGCCTCACCGACGCCTGATCAAACCTTTGGCGTCGGTGAACCATCAGATCTGATGGTCGAGCGACGCCAAAGCCAGTTGAAGGCGAGGACGACGACGATCACGTAGGTCCAGCCGAGGAGGACGTCGAACACGAAGTGGTCGGCGCTGTAGACGAGGGTGAACGCCATGGCCAGCGCGTAGCCCACCAGGAGCGCGCGCCACTTGCCCGCGATCGGCCAGAGGAACACGAGCAGCAGGAACGGCCACGCCGCGTGCAGTGACGGCAGGGCCCCCACCGGGAACGCGTACCGGCTCTTCTCGCCGAACACCGCGGCGATGTCCGACAGGCCCAGCTCCAACCACATCGCCCGCACGATGCGCACCGTGTGGGGCATGTCGCCGCGATGGCTGGCCAGCCACGGCGGGATCGCGGGGTAGATCACGTACGTCACGAACCCGGCAAACGTGACGGTGAGGAACAGGGCGCGGAACTGGCGGAACCGCGGATACGCCTTCACCCACAGGACGATCGCCACTGTCGGGGTGACGATGAAGTGGCTCAGGTACACCAGGGAGGCGAGGTAGTCGTACCAGTGCGGGTCACCCGGATCCCACAGCGCGCGCTGCAAGCGCACCGTCGGGACCGTCCCGGCGAAGACCCACTTGTCGAAGGCGAGCTGCGGGTCGACGTGCGCGACCTTCTCCAGCGTCTCGCCGAGCTCGTGCAGCACCAGGTACGCGATGAGGATGCCGACGATCGGCAGCCAGTCGCGCACTCCGCGGATGAAGTCGCGGCGCACTTCCGGGGGCGCCACCTGGTCGGCTTGCACTGGGCGCAATGTACGCGGGTGACGAAGAGGGGTCCGGTACCCTCGGCCCCGATGTTCGTCAAGATCTGTGGCGTCACCACCGAGGAGGACGCGCTCCTGGCCGTGGCGCTCGGTGCCGACGCTCTCGGCTTCAACTTCGTGCCCGGCAGTCCCCGGCTGGTCACGCCGGAGACCGTCGCCGAGATCCTGCACCGTCTCCCGTCCGGCGTCGTCACCGCGGGCGTGTTCCGTGACGAGACGAAGGAGCGCGTCGTCGAGATCGTCAACACGCTCGGCCTCGGCGGTGCGCAGCTCAACGGACGCGAGCCGCTCTCCGACATCCGTTGGATCCGCAAGCGCGTCCCGTTCGTGATCCAGGCCTTCACCGCCGGCGATCCCGCGCTCGCCGCCGTGGGCAACGGTCCCGTCGACATCGTGCTGGTCGACGCCGAAGACCCGGGATCGGGCAAGGTGTTCGACTGGACGCTCGCCGACGCGGTGCCGCCGGGGGTGCGGCTCATGCTCGCCGGTGGCCTCAACGGCGAGAACGTGGCGCAGGCCATCCGCCGGGTGCGCCCTTGGGGTGTCGACGTCTGCACCGGGGTCGAGACCACGCCCGGCTCGGGCCGCAAGGACGCCCGCAAGCTGCGACGCTTCCTCGAAGAGGCCCACGAAGCCGGCGAGCAACTCGGCGGCGACGGGTGGGTGCCCGACCCGGAGGCCGCGCCGTATGACTGGATGGCCGACGGCGCCTGACTCCTACGATGACCCGATGACCGCACCGGCCCGGGGGCAACCCGTGCACCTCGACCCGCCCGGGCCCGAACCCGTCGACCTCGGTCGTTTCGGTGAATTCGGCGGGCGGTTCGTCCCCGAGACGCTCGTCCCCGCGCTGATCGAGCTCGAGGAAGAGTTCCGGCGGGCGTGGGTCTCCGACGAATTCCGCGCCGAATTCGCCGAGCTCCTGCGCAGCTACGCGGGTCGGCCCACGCCGGTCACCGAGTGCCACAACCTGTCGCAGCGTCTCGGCGTGCGGGTGCTCCTCAAGCGCGAAGACCTCACCCACACCGGCTCGCACAAGATCAACAACGTGCTCGGCCAGGCGCTCCTCACCCGCCGGATGGGCAAGCAACGCGTCATCGCCGAGACCGGCGCCGGCCAGCACGGCGTCGCCACCGCCACCGCTGCTGCGCTCTTCGGTCTCGACTGCCTCGTGTTCATGGGTGCGGTCGACGTCGAACGCCAGGCCCTCAACGTGTTTCGCATGAAGCTCCTCGGTGCCGAGGTCGTGCCCGTCACCGGTGGGAGCGGCACGCTCAAGGACGCCATCAACGAAGCGCTGCGCGACTGGGTGGCCACGGTCGAGGGCACGCACTACTGCATCGGGTCGGTGGTCGGGCCCCATCCCTATCCGTGGATGGTGCGCGAATTCCAGCGGGTCGTCGGCGACGAAGCGCGCGAGCAGTGCCGCGACATCCTCGGCGGCGACGACCCCGACCTCGTGGTCGCGTGCGTCGGCGGCGGCTCCAACGCCATGGGCACCTTCGCCGGGTTCATCGACACCACCGCCGACCTCGTCGGCGTCGAGGCCGGCGGCCTGGGCCTCGAGTCGGGCGCACACGGCGCGTCGGTGAGCCGCGGCGTGCCCGGGGTGCTGCACGGCGCCCGTTCGCTCTACCTCCAGGACGAAGACGGTCAGATCCGCGAGGCACACTCCATCAGCGCAGGCCTCGACTACCCGGGTGTCGGTCCGGAGCACGCGCAGCTCGCGGCGTCGGGACGGGCCCGCTACGAGTTCGCCACCGACGACGAAGCCATCGCCGGGTTCCAACTCCTCTCGGTGACCGAGGGGATCATGCCCGCGCTCGAACCCGCCCACGCGATCGGCTGGCTCGCCCGCGAAGCCGGACGGTCGGTTCCGAGCGGCACCACGGTGCTCGTCACCCTGTCGGGTCGAGGCGACAAGGACGCGGCGCAGATCGCCGAACGCCTCACCGGCGAGCGGATCACTGGATGACCGTCGGCCTCGAGGCGCGTCTGCGCGCCCGTCGTGACGACGGCCGCAAGCTGCTCGTCCCGTACGTCACCGGTGGGCTCGGGTCGGGCTGGCTCGACGTCGTGCGCGCCATCGCCGACGCCGGCGCCGACGCCATCGAGGTGGGGATCCCGTTCTCCGACCCGGTGATGGACGGCCTCACCATCCAGGAGGCGTCGCGCCGCGCGCTCGACCTGGGGGCCACCCCGGCGGGCGTGATCGCCGACGCGGCCAAGCTCGAGATCGACGTGCCGCTGGTGGTGATGACCTACACCAACCCGGTCGGTCACATGGGGTATCGCCGCTTCGCCGCCGCGCTCGCCGATGCCGGCATCGCCGCCGCGATCCTCCCCGACCTCCCGCTCGACGAGCTCAACGGCTGGGCCGATGCCGCCGACGCCCACGATGTGGAGACCGTCCTCCTCGCCGCGCCCACCACGCCCGACGAACGCCTGGTCGCGATCTGCGAGCGGTCGCGCGGGTTCGTCTACGGCGTGTCGCTCATGGGCGTCACCGGTGAGCGCACGGCGCTGGCGTCGCAAGCCGGCGAGATGGGTCGACGGCTGAAGGCGGTCACCGACAAGCCGGTGCTGCTCGGCATCGGGATCTCGAACGCCGAGCAGGCCGTCGAAGCGGCGCAGTTCGGCGACGGAGTGATCGTCGGCAGCGCGCTCGTCGCCCGCTTGTTGCAAGGCGGCGGCGCTGACGCCGCCCACGAATTTGTGAGCGAGCTGCGCGTCGCCCTCGACGCGGCCTGACCACCTTGATCGAAGACCGCTCGTGATCAAGTACCTCGGGTCGAAGCGCCGTCTCGTCCCGGTGCTCACCCGACTGTGCGAGGCGGCCGCGGCGCGCACCGCGCTCGACCTCTTCACCGGCACCACCCGCGTCGCACAGGCGTTCAAACACGCCGGCGCGCGGGTCACCGCGGTCGACACCGCGCGCTACTCCGAGGTGTTCGCGCGCGCGTACGTCGAGACCGACGCGCGCGAGATCGACCTCCACGAGCTCGCGGCGGTGATCGACGACCTCAACGCGCGACCGGGTACTCCCGGCTACTTCACCGACACGTTCTGCGAGCGCTCGCGCTTCTTCCAACCGTTCAACGGCGCGCGCGTCGACGCCATCCGCGATGCGATCGAACGCGAGCACGCGGGCACGCCGTACCACTCGATCCTGCTCACCAGCCTCCTCGAAGCCGCCGACCGGGTCGATTCCACCACCGGGGTCCAGATGGCCTACGTCAAGGAGTGGGCGCCGCGGTCGGCGCTGCCGCTGACGCTGCGGGTCCCCGAGCTCCTGCCCGGTCACGGCGTGTCGATCCGGGGCGACGCGCTCGAGGTGGCACCGTCGCTCCCGGCGTGTGACCTCGCCTACCTCGACCCGCCCTACAACCAGCACCGCTACTTCACCAACTACCACGTGTGGGAGACGCTGGTCGCGTGGGACGCGCCCGAGCACTACGGCGTGGCGTGCAAGCGGATCGACTCCCGCGACGAAGCGACCAAGAGCGTGTTCAACCGTCGTCGTCTCATGCCCGACGCGCTCCGCCGCGTGATCGCGTCGGTGCAGGCGCGCGTGGTCGTCGTGTCGTACAACGACGAGTCGTGGATCGAGGCCGACGAACTGCGGGACATGTGCGCGGTCCACGGGCACGTCGAGATGCTCGCGTTCGACTCCCGTCGCTACGTCGGCGCGCAGATCGGCATCCACAACCCGCAGGGCGAGCGCGTCGGTACGGTGTCGCACGTGCGCAACCAGGAGTACGTCGTGATCGCGGGTGCGCGTGACGAGGTGCGGCGGCTGGTCGACGCCACCCAGGAGGTGACCGTCGGTGCCTGACGCGCCGGCCGACTCCACTGAGGGTGGCGACCTGCACCAGGTCGACGGGTGCGACCTCTGCGAGGCGGCGCGGATCACTCCGTGGTTCCACGAGGACGACGTGTGTTGGATCGCCGAGTGCGAGATCTGTTACGTGCCGATGGTGGTGTGGCGCTTCCACGGCACGGAACCGCCGCCCGAGCACCTGGCGCACATGCACACCGAACTGGGCCGGGTGGCCGGGGAGACGCTCACCGTCGAGCACTACGTCGACGACAACATGCGCAACATCCCCGACCACTACCACGCCCACGCGCGCCCGAAGGGGGGCTTCTTCG
>DASXXX010000348.1:0-3992 GCA_036502765.1 Acidimicrobiia bacterium
TCGACTCCACGACGGCCTTCGGGTCGGGGAGCTGGTCCATGAAGGGGACCGAGTCGAGCTCGGGCATGGTGAACGCCTTGCCGGCGAACTCCATCCACATGGTGATGCCGTTGTAGGCGACTTCCTGGCCCTGCTTCACGCCGGCGATGACGGCGTCGGTGAACACGGCGGTGGGGTCGGCGGTCTTGGTGGCCATGGGGGACTCCTGGATCGGGGGAGAGCCGTTGCGTCGGTGAGCGACGGCGAGTGCGGTCCCAGCAGTATACGCAGCGGCTGCTTGATCTGTCAAGCGCAGGTGGGGGACGGGTAACGTGGACCCGTGGTGGCCCCCGCCGACGCGCAGCTCCGAGTCCTGTCGGTCCACGCCCATCCCGACGACGAAGCGTCGAAGGGTGCGGCCACGATGGCCCGCTACGGCGCCGAAGGGGTGCGGACCGTCCTCGTCACCTGTACTGGCGGCGAGGCCGGCGACATCCTCAACCCGGCGGCCGACACCGACGACGTGCGGGCGGATCTCGCCGCGGTGCGCCTCCGCGAGCTCGACGACGCGGTGCGGATCATCGGGTACGACGCCCTCTACCTGCTCGGCTACCGCGACTCGGGCATGCCCGACACCGAGGCCAACGCGCATCCCGACAACTTCGCCAACGCCGACCTCGACGACGCCACCGGCCGGCTCGTGGAGATCGTCCGCCGGGAACGGCCCCAGGTGATCGTGGGCTACGCCCGCGACCGCGTCTACGCGCATCCCGACCACGTGCGGGTGCACGAGATCAGCGTCCTCGCGTTCGAACGGGCCGGCGACCCGGAGTGGTACCCCGAGCTCGGCGAACCGTGGCAGCCGCTGAAGCTGTACTACAGCAACGGGTTCACCCGGCAGCGCATCCGTGCGCTCCACGACTGGTTCGTCGCGCAGGGCGACGAGAGCCCGTTGGCCAAGTGGGTCGAGCACATGGACGAGCGCGATGCCGCCGCGGAAGAAGGTGGTGACGGGCACGACGACGCGCTCGAGCAGGTCACCACCACCCGCATCGACGTGCGCGACCAGATCCAGGTCGGCCGGGCCGCGCTGCTCGCGCACCGCACCCAGATCCCGCCCGACAGCTTCTTCTTCCGCGTGCCGCTCGAGGTCGAGCAGGAACTGCACCCGTGGGAGGAGTACGTGCTGGCCCGATCGCTGGTGGGGCCGGGCGTGCACGACGGTGAGTACGAGACCGATCTCTTCGCGGGCCTCCGGGTGGTGGCGAGCCCCTGAGCGCGTCCGTGCCCCCCGACGAACCCGAGCGGTCCGAGCTCGACGAGGCGCTGTTCAGCTCCACCGAGCTGGACCACACCCCGACGCGGGGCGCGCGCCCCCACGAACCCCACGAGGACCTCTCCAAGCTCGACGCCGAGCTCTTCGGCGAGTTCGGCCAGGGCGCAGCTGGCGACGCGGCCGAGATCCCGCCCGACGGTCCGCGTCGGCGCGGTCGGGGGCGGCGGTTCGGCCTGGGCGCCCTGATCGTGCTCCTGGTCGTCGGCCTGGGCGGCCTGGCCTACGCGGCGTTCGGAAGCGACGACACCCCCCCGAAGGCCAAGGTCGACGTGCGCGGCTCCGAGGTGACCCGCGCGACGCGGCGCACCACCACGACGAGCTCCACCACCACGACGTCGACCACCAGCACGACCACCACCACCACGACGACCGCGCCGCCGGCCACGACCCGCGCGCCGGTGGTGGTCCCGGAGACCGACCCGCCGTTCGAGCCGCCGCCGGAGACGGATCCACCCCCGCCGCCCACCGAGCCGCCGACCACGACGCCGCCCACGACGACGACGATGTAGTCGTCAGGTCGATCGGCGCACCCAGCGCCACGTGACCGAGACGCGCGGTCCGGCGGCGCGCACCTTGGGTACGCCGTGCTCCCAGTCGCGTTGGCAAGCACCACCCATCACGAAGAGATCTCCGGATCCGGGCGCGAGGTCGTGGGTGGGTCCACCGGTGCGACCGTGGGGGCGGAGTCGGAACGGACGGGTCGCGCCGAGGGTCAACAGGCACACGAGCGTGTCGTCGGTGTCGCGCAGCTCGCGGTCGCCGTGCGGTGCCACGCTGTCGCGTCCGTCGCGGTAGTAGTTGAACGCGGCCGCGCCGAGCGCGACGTCGTAGCGCGCCGCGAGACCGTCGCGCACCTCTGCGAGCACTGGGTGAGGGAGCAGTTCGGGTCGTTGAGATCGGTAGGAGAGACGCGGGTCGTCGACCATGCGGTCGTACATGCGCCGGCGGCCGCACTGCCATGGCACCGCGTCGATCACGACGTCGAGCACGGCGTCGGCGCCCAGGAGGTGGCCGCGGCACACGTCGACCCAACTGGAGGCGTCGAGCACGAGCCGCTCCCAGGGCGCGTCGCGGTCGACGCCGACCTCACCCGAGGCGAAGAGCGATCGTTGGCCGGGCATCACCACCAGAGATCAGTCTACCTGCGCGAAACGAACAGGTGTTCGGGGCAGGTGTCCCGATAGCGTGGCCCGGTGACCGCCGCTGCCGCCGACGCTCCGGGCGCATCGGGCAAAGCGACCAACCAAGGGAACGGAGGCGCGCTGGCGGCGCTCAAGCACCGCGACTTCGCGTTGTTCTTCTCGGCCGCGCTGTGCTCCAACACCGGCACGTGGATGCAGACCATCACGGTGCCGTACGTGCTCGACCAGCTCACGCACTCGACGGTGTGGGTCGGCGTAGGCGCGTTCGCCACCTTCTTCCCGGCCACGATCGTGGGCCCCCTGGCCGGCGCGCTCGCCGACCGCTACGACCGCCGGACCATCTTGTTGATCTCCCAGGTCATCCTGATGGCGTCGGCGCTGACGCTGTGGGGCATCTGGGTCACGGGGGTGGCCACACCACCGCTGATCGTCGCCGTGGTGGTGGTGGGCGCGGTCGGCGCCGGCATCACCATCGCCGCGTGGCAGGCGTTCGTGCCCCAACTGGTACCTCCCGAAGCGATGGTCAGCGCGGTGCGACTCAACGCGATGCAGTTCACCGGCGCACGCGCCTTCGGGCCCGCTCTGGCCGGTCTCGTGCTCGCCGAGTTCGGGCCCGGCACCGCGTTCCTCGCGAACGCGGCGTCGTTCCTGCTCGTGATCGGGGCGTTGCTCCTGATCGCGGCGCGCCCGATCGCCACCCGCGCCGCACCCGGCCGTGTGCTCGCGCAGTTCCGTGACGCGCTCCGCTACATCCGCAGGCGCTCGGTGCTCGTCGTCTCGGTGCTCGGTGCACTGTTCTCGTCGTTGCTCGGCGTGTCGATGATCCAGCTCGCGGAGCCCTTCGCGCGTCAGGTGCTGCACGAGGGCGCGGGGAAGTACGGACTGCTCGTGGCCGCGTACGGCGTCGGGGCGATCACCGGCTCCGTCATCACGGTGGCGCGCGGCGACGTGCTCCGCCGGTCGTCGCTCACCGTCGTCGGCTTCGCGATCTTCGTGGTCGCGGAGCTCACCTTCGGGCTGGCGCCGGTCTACGCGCTCGCGCTGCTCGGGATGTACGGCATCGGTCTCGCGCAGAGCTTCGCCATGGTGGCCTGCCAGACCGCGGTGCAGGTGAACGTCGACGAGCACTACCGCGGCCGGGTGCTGTCGGTCTACGTGATGAGCTTCTTCGCGGGCACGCCCATCGGCGCGCTCATCGGTGGCGTCATGGCGTCGTTCATCGGGCTGCGGGCGACGATCGTCGTGTCCGCGATCCTGCTGGGGATCGTCGTGATCCTCACGATGGTGCGTTACCCGTGGTTCCGAGTGCTCGACGAGACGCGCATGGGCTTCGACGGCCACATCGAGGACGACGGGCACCTCGTCATCGACTCGACCGACTAGCCGCTACCCGCGAACGCGCTCATGGAGTGGTACACGCCGATGACCTTGCCCGCGTAGGTGGGATCGGTGGCCCAGTTGCCGTGGCCCATGTCGCTCCACGTGGGGGCCCAGCCCTTGGCGAAGTAGTTGTCGAAGGCGGCCTCGGAGCGCCA
>DASXXX010000349.1:0-3139 GCA_036502765.1 Acidimicrobiia bacterium
GACGGGAGGTTCACCCACAGCTGCACGCCGTGCGACGGCCCACCCGCGCTCAGCGCGCGCTCGGTCGGCACCTCGTCGTGCAGGATGCCGCCACCGGCGGTCATCCACTGCGTGTCGCCTTCACCGATCACGCCGCCACCACCGTTGGAGTCGTGGTGCGCGATCTCGCCGTCGAGCACGTAGGTCACGGTCTCGAAGCCGCGGTGCGGGTGCCAGGGCGCGCCCTTCGCCTCGTTGGGCTCGTACCAGACCGGACCGAGCTGGTCGAGGAGGAGGAACGGGTCGGTGTCGTGCATGCTCAGGCCGCCCGGGAACGGACGCCACACCTCGAAGCCGGCACCCTCGATCGCGTGGTGCGCGGGCACGGTGCGCAGCGCGGGGCGCGCCACCGTCGTCGCCGGGTCGGGGCGGGGGATGCGGGGGAGCACGAGCGGGTTCTCGACGGTCACGGCGGGCATGGCGGCCTCCAGCGGTTGTTCCGAGGGGTGAGTTGTACGCTCCAACCTAGTTGCGTCCGCAACTATTCCGCCATCACGTGCACGTCGGGGTTCAGCTGAGCATCACGGGCAGGGAGTCGAGGCCCCGCAGGACGAGGCGGCCGTTCCACGCCGGGGTGTCGGTGGCCAGGGTGAGCTCCGGGAAGCGCCGGATGAGGGTCCCGATGGCGAGGCGCCCCTCGAGCCGGGCCAACGACGCCCCCAGACAGTGGTGGATCCCCGAACCGAACGCCAGGTGCTGGGCCGCACCCTCCCGCGTCACGTCGAGCGCCTGCGCGTCGTCGCCCCACTTCGCCGGGTCGCGGTTGGCCGACGCCAGGCACGTGAGCACGAACACGCCGGCCTCGATGGTCTGGTCGCCCACCGAGAACTCGGCCGTCGTCACCCGGCGTGAGAACTGCACCGGCGCGTCGTAGCGCAGCAGCTCGTCGACCGCGTTGACGTCGAGCGACGGATCGTCGCGCCACCGTTCGAGCTGCGCGCGATCGCGGAGCAGCGCGTACGTGCCGTTGCCGATCAGGTTGACGGTCGTCTCGTGCCCGGCGATGTAGAGGAGGATCACCTGGTCGAGGAGCTCCTCGGGGGAGAGGCGGTCGCCGTCGGCCTCGGCGGCGATGAGCGCCGACAGCAAGTCGTCGGCCGGGTGCGCACGTTTCCACTCGACCGCATCGAGCACCTGCTCGACGATGAGATCCGACGCGTCGGCGATCTCCTGGAGGTGTTGCAACGCGAGCAACGGCTCCAGCCCGAGGGTGAGTGTGTGCGCGAGGTCGCGTATCTGCGCCTCCTCCGACACCGGCATGCCGAGCATCTCGGTGATCACCCGGAACGGCAGCGGGAACGCAAGGTCGGAGATCACGTCGAACCCGTCGTCTGTGTCGGTGCCACGCGCCACGGCGGCGTCGAGCATCTCGTCGACCATCGCCTGCACCCGCGGCGCCAGCCGCTCGACCGTCTTCGGCGTGAACACCTGCTGCACCAGCTTGCGGAGCCGGGTGTGGTCGGGCGGGTCGAGGTTGAGGATCCCCTTCGTGCCCCGTTGGGGTCGGTCGCCCAGGATCTGCTGACGGATCTCGGCCCGGGGGTTCGCCCCGATCACGCTGCGGTCCTCGACGCTCAGCGTGGGATCGCGCAGCAGCCGGACGGCGTCGTCGTATCCGAACAGGGCCCAGAGGCCCAGCGGGGTGCGCTGGACCGGAGTGGTGGCGCAGAGCTCCGCGTACTGGGCGTAGGGGTCCTCCGCGAAGCCCGGTGCGAACGGGTTGAAGGGTTTAGGCTCACTGGTCACATCAGCCACAGTGGCAACCAGCCCTGACGAAGCCGTTGCGGGGAAGAGCATGAGCACGATCGTGGAGATCGTGGGCCGCGAGGTCCTCGATTCCCGGGGGAACCCTACCGTCGAGGTCGACGTCGAGCTGCTGTCGGGCGCGCGCGGCCGGGCGATCGTCCCGAGCGGCGCCAGCACCGGCGCCCACGAGGCGCACGAGCTGCGCGACGGCGGCGAGCGCTACGGCGGCAAGGGCGTGCGCACCGCGGTCGAGCACGTGAACACCGAGATCGCGGATGCCATCGTGGGTCTCGACGCCTCCGACCAGCGCCTCCTCGACGACGAGCTCGTCACCCTCGACGGCACCGACGGCAAGCGCCGCCTCGGCGCCAACGCGATCCTCGGCGTGTCGCTCGCGGCGGCGAAGGCCGCGGCCGACGAAGCCGAGCTGCCGCTGTACCGCTACGTCGGCGGCGCGAACGCGCACGTGCTCCCGGTGCCGTTCATGAACGTGCTCAACGGTGGCGCGCACGCCGACTCCAACGTCGACGTGCAGGAGTTCATGCTCGCGCCGGTCGGAGCCGCCAGCTTCGGCGAGGCGCTGCGTTGGGGCGTCGAGACGTACCACGCGCTCAAGGCGCTGTTGAAGGAGCGCGGATTGTCGACCGCGCTGGGCGACGAAGGCGGCTTCGCGCCCGATCTCCCGTCCAACGAAGAAGCACTCGCGCTGCTGCTCACCGCGATCGAGCGCGCCGGCTACACGCCCGGTGACGACATCGCGCTCGCGCTCGACGTCGCGTCCACCGAGCTGTTCACCGCCGACGCCAATGGCGGCGGCCGGTACGTGCTCGCAGGCGAGGGCGCGGAGTACTCGCCGACGGAGTGGTCCGGTCGACTGGTCGAGCTGTGCGACCGCTACCCGATCGTGTCGATCGAGGACGGCATGTCGGAGGACGACTGGGACGGATGGGCGGCGCTCACCGACGCCCTCGGCGCGCGCGTGCAGCTCGTCGGCGACGATCTCTTCGTGACCAACGTGGAACGCTTCCAGCAGGGCATCGACCTGGGCGTCGCCAACTCGATCCTGGTCAAGGTCAACCAGATCGGCACGCTGTCGGAGACGCTCGACACCATGTTCCTGGGCAGCCGCTACGGCTACACCGCGATGATGTCGCACCGCAGCGGCGAGACCGAGGACTCCACCATCGCCGACCTCGCGGTCGCCACCAACTGCGGTCAGATCAAGACCGGCGCACCGGCGCGCAGCGATCGGGTCGCCAAGTACAACCAGCTCCTGCGCATCGAGGAGGAGCTCGGGCCGATCGCGTCGTACCTGGGCGCGGCGGCACTGCCCGCGCGCGCCGGTGGTGGCGAT
>DASXXX010000350.1:0-16182 GCA_036502765.1 Acidimicrobiia bacterium
GCCCCGAGGGGGCGGACGAGGACCGAGAGGCGAGGGATTCCGGATGTTCCTGGGAGAGTTCCAGCACTCCCTGGACACCAAGGGGAGGGTCATCCTCCCGGCGAAGTACCGGGACCAGCTCGCGGACGGCGCGTTCGTGACGAAGGGCAAGGGCGGCTGCCTCTCGGTGTTCACACCGGAGGAGTTCGAGCAGGTGGCGACCCAGATCCGGGAGCAGTCGAAGCGGGGACCGAAGGAGCTCAACGCAGCTCGGGTCTTCTTCGGCGGCACCAGCGAGATCCAGCCCGACAAGCAGGGTCGGGTCGCGCTGCCCGGGAACCTCCGGGAGTTCGCCCACCTCGAGCGCGAGGTGATGGTCGTCGGCCTGTACTCCCGGATCGAGATCTGGGACCGCGACCGCTGGAACGAGCTCGACCGGTTGGGGGCGGAGGCCCTCACCGAGTCGGACGATCTCCCGGACTTCGGGATCTGACACGCGAGACGGCGACACATTGACAACGGTGAGCCTGCGGGCCCGCCACCAGCCCCCCGGGCGGCGCGGCGCAAGCGCCCCTTCCGCCCGCTTCGCTTTCGCCGATGCGTCCGGGGGGCCGGTGGCGGTCTCGGGGAGACAACGGACCGGGAGGGGGAGTCGAGGGCATGGCTGAAGAGCAGGCCGGCGACTTCGCACACCTCCCGGTGATGGCAGCGGAGGTCACGGAGCTCGTGACGCCGGTGCCGACGGGTCTGGTCGTGGACGCAACGGTGGGTGGCGGGGGCCACTCCCGGTTGCTGCTCACGGCTCGCCCCGACCTCCATCTCCTCGGCATCGACCGGGACCCCGTCGCAGTGGCAGCGGCGGGTGCGGCACTCGAACCCTTCGGGGACCGGGTCCGCATCGTGCAGGGCGGCTTCGAACGAGTCGCCGAATTCGTGGGAAACGAGGGAATCGTGGCGATCTTGTTCGACCTGGGCGTGAGCAGTCCGCAACTCGATCGCCCGGTGCGGGGATTCTCGTACTGGGCCGACGCGGCCCCGCTCGACATGCGCATGGACAGCGTCCAGACGCTCACCGCGGAGACGGTGGTGAACGAGTACTCCGAGTCCGACCTCGCGGCGCTGATCGCGCGCAACGGCGAGGAGCGCTACGCGCGCCGCATCGCTGCCGAGATCGTCGCCGCCCGCCCGTTGCGGAGCACCGGTGAACTGGTGGAAGCGGTGAAGCGTGGCATCCCGGCCCCGGCCCGCCGGCGCGGTGGCCACCCCGCGCGGCGCACCTTCCAGGCCATCCGCATGGAGGTCAACCGCGAACTGCCGAGCCTCGAGACCGGCCTCGACGAGTCGGTGCACCTCCTCAAGCCCGAGGGCCGCATCGTCGTGCTCGCGTACCACTCGCTCGAAGACCGCATCGTGAAGGAGCGCTTCACCGACTGGTCGCGCACGGAGGAGCCGGAGTACGTGCCGACCGGGCTGCCGCGTCGCACCCGCAACCCGCTGACCCGGCTCGTCTCCCGCCGCGCGCTGAAGCCGTCGGACGCAGAGATCGCCGCCAACCCGCGCGCCAAGAGCGCCCGCCTCCGCGCGGTGGAGCGGCTCGGCTCGTGACCACGATCGCCGCACCCCCTCGTCGCGCGCGCCCCGGCACCCGTTCGACCACCGCGCGCACGACCGCCGCGCGCACGACGGCAACACGCGCGCAGCCGCGTGTGACGGCGAAGCCGCGTGTGACGGCGAAGCCGCGTGTGAAGACGGCCCCGCGTGCCGCCACCCGTCCGCTCGCGATCGGTCGCGTCGGTGTGTTGCTCGCGCTGGTGACCGTGTTCGCACTCGTCACCGCGGTCGTGTTCCACGTGGTCCTGGCGCAGAACCAGATGGAGCTCGACCGCCTCAACGTGCAGATCGCCAAGGAGCAGCGCGTCTACGAGCATCGCAGCCTCGCGTCGTCGGTGCTCGCGTCCCCGGCCCGCGTGATCCAGGAGGCGGAGCGCCTCGGCCTCGTCCTGCCCCCGGAGCCCGCGCAGTACCTGTACGTCTTTAACGCCCCGATGCCGGAGACCGACGACGGATCGACCGCTGAGACCCTCGGCGACTGGTCGAAGGCGAAGCCGAGCCTTGGCTCCCAGCAGCCGTGACCCGCGCGGCGCCCGCCGCAGTGCTGCACCCGCGCGCCCTCCGGCGCGCGGGTCCGCGCGCGCGCCCGTAGCCCGGGCCGCGCCACCTCCAGTTCGAGCTCCGGCAGTTCGAGCTCCGGCAGTTCGGGCACCGGCCCGTCACGGTCGGCCGGTCCCCCGGCAGGCGCCGGCGCGGCCGCGGGCCACGACCCGCCCCAAGCGCGCGCCGATTCGCCCGCTCCCGCCCATCCGGTCGCGGGTGCTGGGCATCGTGCTCGTGACCGTCCTCGCGTTCGCTGCCATCGGGGTGCGCCTCTTCGACCTCCAGGCGCGTGACCGCACCCACCTGTCGTCGCTCGGGCTCGGGCAACGCGTCCGCACGGTGACCATTCCCGCCGAGCGAGGCGTCATCTTCGATCGCACCGGCAAGAGGTTGGCGGTGTCGGTGCCCCAGACCACGATCGTGGCCGACCCGCGTGTCATCAAGGATCCGTCGGGGTACGCGGCGAAGCTGGCGCCGATCGTGCAGGTCGACCAGGCGGAGCTCGAGGCGAACCTGTCGGACTCCAAGAGCGCGTTCAAGTACGTCGCGCGCAAGGTCGACGACGCAACCGCCAAGCGGGTGCGCGACCTGCACCTCGTCGGCATCTCGTTCCAGGACGAATCGCGCCGCTTCTACCCGAACGGCACGGTCGCGGGACCGGTGGTGGGCTTCGTCGGCACCGACAACACCGGCCTCGGCGGCATGGAGTACCACTACGACTCGCTGCTCACGGGCAAGCCCGGCAGCGCGCAGGTCGAGCGCGACCCGCAGGGCAACGACATCCCCGGCGGCGAGCGTCAGGTGTCGCCCGCCAAGCGCGGGCAGGACGTGGTGCTGACCATCGACTCGTCGCTGCAGTGGAAGACCGAGCAGTCGCTGCTCAACGGCGTCACCTCGATGAACGCCAAGGGCGGAACCGCGGTGATCGTCGACGTGCAGACCGGCGACGTGCTCGCGATGGCCGTGGTCGACGGCGCCAGCGACACCGAGGCCGCGCACGTCGCCGATGCCACCGAGAACAACCGGACCGTCACCGACGTGTACGAACCCGGCTCGACCAACAAGGTCATCACGATGTCGGGCGCGATCCAGGAAGGGCTCGTCAGCCCGGACACGGTGTTCGACAACGTCGGGCAGACCATCAACATCGGCGGCACCGACTACGAGGACGTGGAAGAGCACTCGTCGACGATGACCGTCGCCGACATCCTGGCCCAGTCGTCGAACGTCGGGACGATCGGGATCGCCCACGAGCTCGGCGCCACAAAGCTCTCCCAGTACCTCGACGCGTTCGGGTACGGCCAGCCCACCGGGCTGAACCTGCCGGGCGAGTCGGCGGGCTCGTCGTTCGATGCCAAGAAGGACTACACGGACACCAGCATGGGGTCGATCCCGATCGGCTACGGGATCGCCGTGACCCCCATGCAGATGCTCGACGTCTACACGACCATCGCCAACCACGGCATGGCCCGCCCGCCGCGACTCGTCGACGCGACGCTCGACGCCGGCGGGACCCGCCACGACGAGCCGCTGCCCGCGCCGCACCAGGTGGTCTCGGCGGCCACCGCTGACGCGGTCACGAGCATGCTGAAGAAGGTGGTGACCGACGGGACGGGCAAGAAGGCGTATATCCCCGGCTACCCGGTCGCGGGCAAGACCGGCACCGCCAAGAAGGTGCCCTACGACCTCAACGAGTACAACGCCTCGTTCGCCGGCTTCGCCCCGGCCGACAACCCGCGGCTGGCCGCGATCGTCGTGGTCGACAACCCGGAAGCGAGCATCTATGGCGCCGACGCCGCCGCCCCCGTGTTCCAGGAGATCATGCAGTTCGCGCTCACCTACGAGCGGGTTCCCACGTCGTGAGTGCGGCCAGCACGGCCGTCCCGTGGCCTGCGACCGGTGCCCGGTACCCTTCGGTGTCCAATCCCGTGATCGACCCGAGAGGACGCCCGCGCGTGCGTTGGCACGACCTGCTCGCCGGTCTCGACCGGGCCGGGTACCAGGTCGTTCGGGCCGGCGCTCCGGACCTCGAGATCACGGCGATCACCCACGACAGCCGCCAGGCGATCCCGGGAGCGTGCTTCGCGTGCATCCCCGGCGCGGTCACCGACGGCCACGACCACGCCTCCGACGCGGTGGCCCGGGGCGCGGTCGCACTCCTCGTCGAACGCCCGCTGCCGCTCGCCGTCGCCCAGGCCGAGGTCCCCAGCGTGCGCGCCGCGCTCGGACCCGTGGCAGCCATGCTGTTCGGTCACCCGTCGGCCGCGATGCGCGTGCTCGGGGTCACCGGCACCAACGGCAAGACGACCACCACCTACCTGCTCGAGATGATCGCGGGGCGCGCGGGCGACCGTGCCGGCGTGGTCGGCACCGTCGGCGCGCGCGTCGCGGGCGAGCCCATCGCGAGCGCGAACTCCGGCGTGCACACGACGCCCGAAGCGAGCGACCTGCAGGCACTGCTGGCGCGCATGCGCGACGCGGGCACGACCGCGGTCGCGATGGAGGTGTCGTCGCACGCGCTGCACCAGCACCGCGTCGACGGCGTGCAGTTCGCGGCGGTGTGCTTCACCAACTTGAGTCACGAGCACCTCGACTACCACGGTTCGCTCGACGCGTACTTCGAGGCCAAGGCCTCGTTGTTCACGCGCGCCCGCACGCCTGCGGCCGCGGTGAACCTCGACGACGCGCGCGGCGTCGAGCTCGCAGCACGCGCGTCGCGTGACGGCATCGACGTGTGGACGTACGCGGTCGACGGCGCGGTCGAGAGTGTGGCCGACATCGGCGCGACCGACGTCGAGTTCGGTGTGCGGTCGACGCGCGCCACGATCGTCGATCGTCGCGGCGGCACCGACGCCGTCGTCGAGCTCCCGCTGGTCGGCTCGTTCAACCTCGCCAATGCACTCGCCGCCGCCGCCACCGCCCGCGCCGGCGGGTACTCGTTCGACGCAGTGGTGGCCGGACTCGCCGACCCGTTGGTGGTGCCCGGCCGGATGGAACGGGTCGATGCCGGCCAGCCCTTCGCGGTGCTCGTCGACTACGCCCACACGCCCGACGCCCTCGCGCGGGTGCTGGCGGCCGCCCGTCCCCTGGCCGAGGCCGACGGGAGAGGCGACGGGAGAGTGGTGTGCGTGTTCGGCTGTGGTGGTGACCGCGACCCGGCCAAGCGCCCGCTGATGGGTGCGGCGGTGGCGGCCGGAGCCGACGTGGCCGTGCTCACCTCCGACAACCCCCGCTCCGAGGACCCCCAGGCGATCGCCGATGCCGTGCTCCCCGGCCTCGCCGGTGCCGCCTCCGTGCGCGTCCAGCTCGACCGGCGCGCCGCCATCGCCGAGGCACTGGCCGACGCCGAGCCCGGCGACGTGGTCGTGATCGCGGGCAAGGGGCACGAGACCGGGCAGACCTTCGCTCACGAGCGCACCGTGCCGTTCGACGACCGCGTCGTCGCGCGCGAGGAGCTGGAGGCGCTCGGATGGAGCTGAGCGCCGCCGACCTCGCCGCCATCACCCGCGGCGCGCTGACCGGCGCGCCCGACGCGCTCGCGACGTCGTTCGTCATCGACTCGAGGGTCGTGACGCCGGGCGCGTGCTTCGTCGCGCTGGTCGCCGAGCGCGACGGTCACGACTTCGTCCCCGACGCGTTCGCGCGCGGCGCGCGCGTCGCGGTGGTCACCGACGACCGCGACCATCACCCGCCTGAGGGCACCGCGATCGTCCGGGTCGACGCCGCGTTCTGTGCGCTGGCCGACCTCGGTCGTGCTGCACGCAGCGCACTTGGACGGTCGGCATTGCGCGACCTGATCGTCGTCGGCATCACGGGTTCGGCGGGCAAGACCGGCACCAAGGACCTCACCGCCGCCGCGCTCGCACCGGAGTTCGCGGTCCACGCGAGCCCGGGCTCCTACAACAACGAAGCCGGGGTTCCGCTCACCCTGCTGAGCGCACCGGCGGCCACCGAGGCGCTGGTCCTCGAGATGGGCGCCCGCGCCCACGGCGACATCGCCGCGCTCTGCGCGGTGGCGAGCCCCACCGTCGGCGTGATCACCAACATCGGCCTCGCGCATGCCGGATCGCTCGGTGGTCGTGAGGGCGTGGCGCGGGTGAAGGGCGAGCTGCTGGAAGCACTCGACCGCTCCGGCACCGCGGTCCTCGACGCCGGCGACCCCGCGACGCCGGGGCTCGCGGCCCGCACCGTCGCGACCGTGTTGACCGTCTCCGTGGGTGACGCCTCCGCGGATTTCGCCTCCTCCGAGTTCATCGGTGCCGACCTGCGCGCGACCGACGTCGTGCTCGACGCCGACCTCCGCCCGCGCTTCCGGCTGTCGTCGCCGTGGGGGAGTGGCGAGCTCGCGCTCGCGGTCCGCGGTGCGCACCAGGTGGTGAACGCGTCCCTGGCGGCTGCGGTCGCCCTCGCGCACGGGGTCCCGTTCGACGACGTCGCCGCCGGCCTTGCCCGCGTGGAGCCGGCGCCGTGGCGCATGGAGGTGGCGCGCAGCACCGACGGCGTGGTCGTGCTCGACGACGCCTACAACGCCAACCCGTCGTCGATGGCCGCCGCACTCGAAGCGCTCGCCCGCGTGGAGGTGTCGGGCCGCCGGATTGCCGTCCTCGGTGAGATGCTCGAACTGGGCGAGTTCAGCGCGCCGGAGCACGCGGCGCTGGGTGACCTGGTCGGCGCCACCGCGGTCGACGCGCTCGTCGCGGTCGGCCCGCAGGCGGCACCGCTCGCTGAGCACGCTCGTGCCGCCGGGGTCGCCGTCACCGAGGTGCCCGACGCCGCCACCGCGCTCGACGCGATCGCCGGCTTCGTCCACGACGGCGACGCGGTGCTGGTGAAGGGCAGCCGTGCGGTCGGCCTCGAACTGGTGGCCACCGCGTTGCGCGGCAGTCCGAGCGAAGGCGGCGACACGTGATCGCCCTCCTCGTCGGCACCGGCGCCGCGTTCGTGCTCTGCATCTTCAGCACGCCCGCGCTGATCCGCGTCCTGAAGGCGAGGGGCATCGGGCAGCAGATCCGCGACGACGGCCCGTTCGCGCACCCGCACGAGACGAAGGCGGGGACACCGACCATGGGTGGCATCGCCATCGTGGTCAGCGCGCTGTTCGGCTACATGGTGGCGCACGTCAGCACCGAGCAGACCAAGTTCGCCCGCACCGGCATCACGTTGATGGCGCTGGTGGTCGCCATGGCCATCGTCGGCTTCGTCGACGACTACCTGGGCGTGCGGCGCGGCCGCAACATGGGACTGCGCAAGCGGGGCAAGACCGGCGGCCAGCTCGTCGTCGCGGCCGGCTTCGCCCTGCTCGCCCTCAACTACGTCAACGTGTCGACGCAGCTCTCCTTCACCCGCGTGTTCGACGTCCATCTCGCGACGGCGTTGTGGTTCGTGCTGGCCGTGTTCTGGATCTACGGGTTCTCGAACGCGGTGAACCTCACCGACGGCGCCGACGGCCTCGCCGCCGGTTCGGCGGCGATGGTGTTCGCCGCGTTCGTGATCATCGCGTTCTGGCAGTTCCGCCACCCGGGCGTGTACCACGTGCTGCCCGCCGGTTCCCTCGACCTCGCCATCGTCGCGGCGGCGATGCTCGGCGCGTGTCTGGGCTTCTTGTGGTGGAACGCCGCGCCCGCACAGGTCTTCATGGGCGACGTGGGTTCCCTCGCACTGGGCGCAGCCATGGCCGGGCTGTCGTTGCTCACCAACACCATCCTGTTGCTGCCCATCCTCGGTGGTCTCTACGTGTTCGAGACGCTGTCGGTGATCGCGCAGGTGATCTCGTTCCGCGTGTTCCATCGACGTGTGCTGCGCATGGCCCCGATCCACCACCACTTCGAGGTGGGGGGCTGGCCCGAGTTCACGGTGATCGTGCGCTTCTGGCTCCTCGCCGGCCTGCTGGTCGCGCTCGGGCTCGGCTTCTTCTACGCCGACTTCATCCGCATCCCCGGGGTGCTCGACTGATGCGCGTCCTCGTGGTCGGTCTCGCGACGACGGGCGCGTCGGTGGTGTCGTACACCCGCGCCGCCGGCCACGACGTCACCGTGCTCGACGACGCCCCCGGCACCGGCGAGGCGTACATGGCGCGGGTGACCCGCGCGGAAGCCGACGGTGCGCGGGTGCTCGAACGTCCCGACGCCGCCGAGGCCGGGGCCCAGGGACGCGCCGCCGACCTCGTCGTCCCGAGTCCCGGGGTGCACCCCGACCATCCCGCGCTGGTCGCTGCCCACGACGCGGGCGTGCCGGTGCGGTCGGAGATCGACCTCGCCGCGGCGCGGCTGCGGGCGCGTCCCGACGCGCCGAAGCTCGTCGCCGTCACCGGCACCAACGGCAAGACCACCGTCACCACGCTGATCGACGTCATCCTGCGGGAAGCCGGCATCACCAGCGCGGCCGCGGGCAACATCGGGCGTCCCTTGCTCGACGCGGCCGGTGACGACGTGCAGGTGGTCGTGGCCAAGGTGTCGTCGTTCCAGCTCGCATTCACCACCGACGCGTTCGCGCCCGACGTCGCGGTGCTGCTCAACGTGGCCGAGGACCATCTCGACTGGCACGGTTCGGTCGACGCGTACGCGCAGGCGAAGGCCGAGCTCTTCCGCCACCAGGGCGCATCCGGACTCGTCGTCGTGAACCGCGACGACCCGGTCGCGCTGGCCCTGGCCGCGAGTGCGCCGGGTGAGGTGGTGCGCTTCGGGACCGGACTGCCCGCGCCCGGTGACTACGGGGTGGTGGGGACCGACCTCGTCGGCCCGCCCGGGGTGCTCGCCGCGGTGCCGGCGTCGGGCACGCCGCACGACACCGCCAACGCCCTCGCGGCCGCGGCGGCGGCGTTGGCCGTGGGTGCCGACATCGATTCGGTCGCGCGTGCCCTCGCCGGCTTCGGCGGCCTCGCACACCGCGTCCAGCTGGTGGCCGAACGCGGTGGCGTCCGTTGGTACGACGACTCCAAGGCGACCAACCCACACGCCACCGCGGGCGCACTCGCGGGGTTCGAGCACGCGGTGCTGATCGCCGGGGGCCGCAACAAGGGACTCGACCTCGCTGGGCTGCGCGTGCACGCACCGCAACTGCGTGCGGTCGTCGCCATCGGCGAAGCGGCGGGTGAGGTGGAGGCCGCGTTCGCCGGGGCGGTCCCGGTCGTGCGCGCCGACTCCATGCGCGACGCGGTGCACGCCGCGTCGATGCACGCGCAGCCGGGAGACGCGGTGCTCTTGTCGCCCGCGTGCGCGTCGTTCGACTGGTACGACAGCTATGCCGCACGCGGTGACGACTTCGCACGCGAGGTGACGTCGCTGGCCGACGAACCGGCTGGGTGCCGGAACGGGGCCCCGCATCCGTGGCAGAACGGAGAACCGGTATGACCGCGTTGACCAACCCGCTCCGGGTGAAGCGTCACGCGGAAGGTGCCAAGCCGGCCACCGCCCGTTCGTCGACCGCGGTCCTGCTCGTCGCCACCGTGATCGTGCTCAACGTGGTGGGCGTGGTGATGGTGCTGTCGGCGTCGTCGGTGGCATCGCTCACCAACTACGGGTCGCCCTGGTACTTCTTCTTCCGTCAGATCATGTGGACCGTGCTCGGCCTCGGCGCGTTCGTGTTCGCGCTGCGCTTCGACTACCGGCGCTGGCGCGCGCTCGTGCGTCCGTTGCTGATCGTCAGCGTGGTCCTGCTCGTCGTGGTGCTCGTGCCCGGCATCGGCATCTACGTGTCGGGCTCGCGCCGGTGGCTGGGCGCGGGCATGTTCCGGTTCCAGCCCAGCGAGATCGCGAAGCTCGCGTTGCTCCTCTACGCCGCCGACCTCGTGAGCCGGCGCGGCGGTGAGCTGCACGACTGGAAGCGGGTGGTCCGTCCGGTCATGCTCGTGCTCGCGCTCTTCACCGCGCTGGTGATGAAGGAGCCCGACCTCGGCTCGGCCATGGTGCTCGCCATCGTGGTGCTCGCGGTGCTGGTGGCGGGGGGCGTGAAGAAGCGCCACCTCGCGGTGGTGTTCGGCCTCGGCATCACCGCGGTGACCGCGCTCGCGTTGCTGGAGCCGTACCGCCGCACCCGCATGCTCACGTTCCTCGACCCGTTCGCCGACGCGAGCAACTCCGGCTACCAGATCTCGCAGTCGCTGATCGCGCTGGGCAGCGGCGGCCTCACCGGCGTGGGGCTCGGGGCCGGTCGGGCCAAGTGGAACTTCCTGCCCAACGCGCACACCGACTTCATCTTCGCCATCATCGGTGAAGAGCTCGGGCTGATCGGCTGCTTCCTGGTGATGGGCCTGTTCATCGCCTTCGCGGTGTTCGGTGCCCGCGCCGCACTGCGCGCTCCGGATCGGTTCGGCGCGCTGATCGCGGCGGGCGCCACCGTGTGGGTCGTCGGGCAGGCGGTCATCAACATCGGCGCGGTCGTCGGCCTTCTTCCCGTCACCGGCATCCCGCTCCCGTTCGTGTCGTTCGGCGGCTCCGCGCTGATCACCACCATGCTCGCGACCGGGATCCTCGTGAACATCGCCCGCCAGGGACGCGTCCCCGGGCACGGCGCGCGGACCACACCGCGGACTGCACCACGTGGCGCCGGTGCGCGCCCGTGACGTCGAACTGGTGACCGCGACCGACGTCCTGATCAGCGGCGGCGGCACCGGCGGCCACGTCTTCCCCGCCCTCGCGCTCGCCGAAGAGCTCGTGGCGCGCGGACACGACCGCGACCGCATCCGCTTCGTGGGCGCCGCGCGCGGCCTCGAGGCGACCGCGGTGCCGGCCGCCGGCTTCGAGATCGACCTTCTGCCCGGACGCGGCCTCGAGCGCAGCGCCTCACCGGCCGCCATCGGACGCAACCTGCGCACCACCTACGACACGGTCGTCGCCTTCGCACGCGCATCGGCGTTGGTCGGGCGGCTGCGGCCGCGTGTCGTCGTGGGCGTCGGGGGATACGCGTCGTTGCCCGCCCTGGTCGCGGCGCGCGCGCGGCGAATCCCCGCGGTCGTCCACGAGTCCGACGCGCACCCCGGCCTGGCGAACCGGATCGCCGTGCGCCTGGGTGCGACCGCGGCGGTCACCCTTCCGGACACGCCGCTGCGGGGCGCTGTGGTCACGGGCAACCCGATCCGGCCCGCCATCGCCAAGGTGCAGCGCGACCCGGTGGCGCCCCCGCAGATCGCGGTCGTCGGCGGGAGCCTCGGCGCCCGCTCCTTGAACGAAGCGGTGCTCGGGCTCTACGACCGTTGGCGCGACCGCACCGACCTCACGATCCACCACGTGACCGGGAGTCGCGACTACCAAGGGTGCAGCACGAAGCTGGCGGCGGAGCGCGGCGCGGGCGATCGGCTGTCGTATCAGCTCGTCCCCTTCGAGGAGCACATGGAGGTCGTGTACACCGAGGCCACGTTGGTGGTGTCCCGTTCCGGGGGGATGACCGCCGAGCTCACGACGGTCGGCATGCCGTCGGTGCTCGTGCCGCTGCCCGGCGCGCCCGGCGACCACCAGACCGCCAACGCCGACGCGCTGGTCGCCGCGGGCGCCGCGGTGAAGATCCCCGACGCCGAGCTCGATCCCGCGCGTCTCGCCGCCGAGCTCGACGCACTCCTCGGCGACCCCGCGCGCCTCGCCACCATGGGCGCGGCCGCGCTCGCCCTCGGTCGTCCCGACGCCACCGCGCGCTTCGCCGACCTGGTGGAGGCATCGAGTGGCCGCTGACCGCGAGCTCGATCTCACCCAACCGCACGCGATCCACGTCGTGGGTGTGGGCGGCGCGGGCATGAGCGCGATCGCCACCGTGCTCGCACGCATGGGACACACGGTCAGCGGCTCCGACCTGCGGGAGTCGCGCGCGCTCGAACGCCTCGGGTTGCTCGACGTCACCACGCACATCGGACACGCGGCCGAGCACCTTCCGGACCCGCTCGACGCGGTGGTGATCTCCACCGCGATCCCCGAGAGCAACGCCGAGGTCGTCGCCGCGCGCGAGCGCGGGATCCCGGTGCTGCGCCGCGCCGACGCACTCCGCGCGATCGTCGCAACCCGCACCACCGTCGCGGTCGCAGGGAGCCACGGCAAGACCACCACCTCGTCGATGCTCGCCCTCATCCTGCGGGCGGCGGGCTGGCACCCGAGCTTCCTGATCGGCGGTGACCTCAACGAGGTCGGCACCAACGCGGTGTTCGACTCAGGCGACCGCCTGGTGGTGGAGGCCGACGAGAGCGACGGCACCTTCCTCGAACTGGCACCGCACGACGCGGTGGTCACGTCGGTGCTGCCCGACCACCTCGACCACTACGGCGACTTCGCCGCGTTGATCGACGCGTTCGAGACCTTCGTCGGCCGCATCCCCGGTGTGTGCGCGGTGTGTGCCGACGACGACGTGGCGGCCGCCATCGCGGCACGGGTCGAGGCCGCCGGTCGGATCGTCACCTACGGCTTCGCGGAGACGGCCGACTACCGGATGCACGACTACGAGGGCGGCCGCGGCGGCACGCAGTTCACGCTGTCGCGTCGGGGTGAGGCGCTCGGCGTGGTGCAACTCCCGGTGCCAGGCCGTCACAACGCCGTCAACGGCGCGGGCGCGGCGGCGATCGCGCTCGAGCTGGGCGCCCCCTTCGACGCGGTGACCCGCGCGCTCGGTGGGTTCGCGGGTGTGTCGCGCCGGTTCCAGTTCCGCGGCGAGCGCGACGGCGTCACCTACGTCGACGACTACGCGCACCTGCCCAGCGACGTCGACGCCATGATCCGCGCCGCCCGCGAAGGTGGTTGGGAGCGCGTGGTGGCGGTGTTCCAGCCGCACCGGTACACGCGCACCGCCGCGCTGTGGCGCGACTTCGCCGACGCGTTCTCGGGCGCCGACGCGCTCGTCCTCACCGACGTGTACGCGGCGGGGGAGCAGCCCCAGCCCGGTGTGTCGGGCCGGCTCGTCCTGCGCGCGGTGCTCGACGCGCATCCCGACCAGGCCGTCACCTACCTCCCGCGCCGGGCCGATCTCGTGGCGCACGTGCCCCGCCTCGCCCGTCCCGGCGACGTCGTGCTGACGCTCGGCGCCGGCGACCTCACCACCGCCCCCGACGAGTGGTTGGCGCCGCCACCGTGAACCCCGACGCCCTCGCGGCGCGTCTCGCCGCGGCCGGCGTGCGCGTCGAACGTGACGTCCCCGTCGCCGACCTCACCACCTATCACGTGGGCGGCCCGATCGCGATCCTGGCCCGGGTCGGCTCGGCGGCCGAGCTCGCCGCCCTGGCGAGCGCCGTCGCCGGCGAACTCGACGACGAGCCCGGCGACGATTCGCGGCCTCGAGTCCTCGTGGTCGGTCGTGGTTCCAACCTGCTCGTCGCCGACGCCGGCTTTCCCGGGCTGGGCCTGGTGCTCGACCGCGAGTTCGAGACCGTCGACGTCCACGCCGACGCCACGTCGGTGCGAGCCGGGGCGGCGGTCGCGCTCCCGGTGTTGGCGCGCCGGGCGGCGGCGGCAGGCCGTACCGGGCTGGAGTTCTACGTGGGGATCCCGGGGACCGTCGGGGGCGCGGTGCGCATGAACGCGGGCGGCCACGGTCGCGAGACCGCCGACGTGCTCGTCGGTGCGGAGGTGGCCGACCTCGCCGCCGGGGGTGGGTCGGTCCTCCGTCCTCTCGCGGCCCTCGGGTTCGGGTACCGCCATTCCGCCCTGGCGCCGACCGAGGTGGTCACCGGGGCCATCTTCCGAGTGGTCGAGGGCGACGCCGACGCGGCCGAGGCCGAGGTGGCGGCGATCGTCCGCTGGCGCCGCGAGCACCAACCCGGCGGTTCCAATGCGGGCTCGGTGTTCGCCAATCCGCCGGGGGACTCGGCCGGGCGGCTCGTCGACTCGCTCGGGCTCAAAGGGCTCCGGGTGGGTGGCGCGGTGGTCTCGCCCAAGCACGCCAACTTCTTCCAGGCCGAGGCCGGTGCCACCGCCGACGATGTCCGTCGCCTCGTGGCCGAAGTGCGTCGCCGGGTGCTCGACGCCACCGGGATCGCGCTGGTGCCCGAGCTGCGGATGGTCGGCTTCGCCTCCAACCTTGACGGCAGTCTCGACGACGGTCTCGACGGCGAGAGCGCCACCCGGTGAGCACCCGCGCCCAGCCCCGGACCGCGTCGCCGTCTGCGCCCGCACGTGCGGGCTCGCGGTCGAAGTCGCGATCGAAGTCGCGGTCGGTGCGGCGTCGACGGCTGCTGATCCTCGGCGTGGCCTTGGCGGTGCTGATCGCGATCGCGTACGGCGTGTCACGGTCACCGCTGCTCGCGGTCGACACGCTCCGGGTGCGGGGGACCTCCCATCTCACCGCCACCCAGGTGGTCGACGCCGCCGGTGTCCACGACGGCGACGCCATGGTCTGGATCGACACCACCGCGGCGGTCGACGGCATGGAGGCGCTGCCCTACGTGCGTGACGCGACCCTCACCCGCGAGTGGCCCGACACCGTGCGCATCACCGTGCACGAGCGCACCCCCGCCGCCTGGGTCGACGGCCTGGGTGGGAAGACGTTGGTCGACCGCAGCGGGCGGGTGCTCGAGACGGTCGAGGCCGCGCCGCCGGGCATCCCGCAACTGCTCGGGGCGAAGGTGGTGCCACCTCCGGGCGGCATCGTCGACGCGGTCGGGGCGGCCCGGGTGGCGGGCGCGCTCACCGGCCCTGCGGCCGCGGGCACCACGTCGGTCGAGGTGACCGACCACGGGATCGTGCTGCACCTGACGAACGGTCCCGAGGTGCGGATGGGGGAAGCCACCCAGGTCGCCGTGAAGATCCGCGCCGCGCTCGCGGTGCTCGACTGGATGCAGGCGGCACTGCCGACGTACGTCGACGTCAGCGTGCCGACCAATCCCGTGGCCGGGTGAACCGCCTGATGACCTGCCTGATGATTTGGTTGTGGAGCGTGATGAGTTGACCACTGAATGTTGCGAGAGTAAAGTCTGCACCGAAAGTACAGCTTGACATAACTCTCAACCTCGACTGAAGGTTCAGGGTTGCGGTCGGGCGAGCCGAGACACACCCTGAAATTCCCCCGAAATACCAAGGAACGCGGCGGGCCACCGCCACAATGAGACGGACGAGTCCGCAACAGGACGGACGAAGTCCGCGGGACGAGCAAGACGAGCAAAGGACGCAACAGATGCTGGGCGAGCCGCAGAACTACCTGGCGGTGATCAAGGTCATCGGAGTCGGCGGAGGCGGGTGCAACGCCGTCAACCGGATGATCGACGCCGGCCTGAAGGGTGTGGAGTTCATCTCGGTGAACACCGACGCGCAGTCGCTGCTCATGAGCGACGCCGACGTGAAGCTCGACATCGGCCGTGAGATCACGCGCGGCCTCGGCGCGGGGTCCGACCCGGAGATCGGCCGTCAGGCCGCCGAGGACCACCGCGAGGAGATCGAAGAGGTGCTCAAGGGCGCCGACATGGTGTTCATCACCCTGGGCGAGGGCGGCGGCACCGGTACCGGTGCGGGCCCGGTCGTGGCCGAGGTCGCCAAGGCGGCCGGCGCGCTGACCATCGGCATCGCCACCCGCCCGTTCAGCTTCGAGGGGCGTCGGCGCGGCGTGCAGGCCGAGAACGGCATCCAGAAGATGCGCGAGAAGGTCGACACGCTCATCGTCATCCCCAACGACCGGCTGCTCACCGTCGCCGACGAGCGCACCTCGATGCTCAACGCGTTCAAGACGTGCGACGAGGTCCTGCTCCAGGGTGTGCAGGGCATCACCGACCTCATCACCACGCCCGGTCTGATCAACACCGACTTCGCCGACGTGCGGATGATCATGAGCAACGCGGGCAGCGCGCTCATGGGCATCGGGTACGCGTCGGGTGACGGCCGCGCCGTCAACGCCGCCCGCGCCGCGATCTCGAGCCCGATGCTCGAGGCCAGCGTCGAGGGTGCGCGCGGGATGTTGCTCAACGTGTCGGGCCCGTCCGACCTCGGCCTGTTCGAGGTCAACGAGGCCGCGGAGATCGTGGCCAAGGCCGCGCACCCCGACTCCAACATCATCTTCGGTGCGGTGATCGACGACAGCCTCGGCGACGAGGTCCGCATCACCGTCATCGCCGCCGGGTTCGACCGCTACGAGGGCGAGAAGCGCCCGTCG
>DASXXX010000351.1:0-5180 GCA_036502765.1 Acidimicrobiia bacterium
TTGCGTCCATCGGTGCGCCGGTGAGCGCGAGCTCGAGCGTGACGGCGGGAGGAAGTCGCAACGACGCGCGCGTCGTCGCGCCGACACCGACGAGCCCTCGCTTCACTTCGGGGAGGCCGAAGGTGGCGTGGTCGGCGGCCACGATGATGTCGCAGCCGAGCATCACCCCGAACCCGCCGGCGACGGCCGCGCCGTTCACCGCGGCGACGATCGGCTTCGGGTAGCAGCGCTCCACGAACACCGTCGTGCCCGGGCCGTCCCCCGGACCGATCGGCTCGCCGGCCGCGAACGCCTTGAGGTCCATGCCCGCGCAGAACGCCTTGTCGCCGGCACCGGTGAGCACGATCGCCCGCACTTCGGGATCGGTCTCGGCCCCGACGAAGGCGTGGCCCAGCTCCCGGAAGAGGTCGCGGTTGAGCGCGTTGCGGTGCTCGGGCCGGTTCATCGTGAGCACCAGGACTCCGCCCTGGAGTGCGCGGTCGAGCACCATCTGCGAATCTTGGCACCTCACGACCCTGGAGCCCGCATGCCCGACCACGACCCGATCGACGCCACCACGCCCGACGAGCTGGCGTCGTCACCCCTCCCGGCCGACACCGTCGGCCTGCTCGAGGGCCTCGCGTCGACCCGGGCCATCCGCCGCTACCGCGACGAGCCGGTGCCGCCGGCCGCGCTGCGGGCGATGCTCTTCGCCGCCAGCCGCGCCCCGAGCGGCTCGAACCGCCAGCCGTTCCGCTTCATCGTCCTCACCGACGGCCCGAAGGCGCAGCAGGCCAAGGAGCTGATCGCCACGGGCGCCCGCAAGGTCTGGTCGGGGAAGCGCAGCAACGACGGCTACGACCAGGGCTCGGGCACGGTCGAGAACTCCCCCAAGGCGCGCATGGCCGCGACCATGCAGCGCTACACCGACGAGTTCGAGCGCGTGCCGGTGCTCGTGCTCCCCTGCCTCGTGCGCTATCGCGACCCCAGCCCGTTCGAGGGCGCGTCGGTCTTCCCCGCGGTGCAGAACTTGCTGCTCGCGGCGCGCGCCCTCGGGTACGGCGGCGTGCTCACCGGCTTCCACGCGCTGGTCGAACCCGAGTTGCGCGAGCTGCTCGAGATCCCCGAGGGCGTGTTCATGGCCGGCACCATCACCATCGGGAAGCCCGAGGGAGGCCACGGACCGGTGCGGCGTCGACCCCTCGGTGAGCTGATCTACGGCGAAGGTTGGGGTGTCACGCCGGAGTGGGCAGTCGATCCCGTGGGAACGACGCACACCCAGGCGGGTCCGCCGAAGACCGCGGCGACGAACTGATCTTCTTCACCTCATGACGACCATGACCACCGTCGAAACCGGCGCGCCGGACGCGCCACGCACCTCTCACCGACGCGCGTCGGAGAATCTGGTCCTCCGCGTCGTCGTGCTCGTGGTCGTGCTGCTCCCGGTCGCGGCGGTGCTCGTGACGCGCGTCGGCCGGCCGTACTTCCCGTTGGAAGACCGGGCCAGCATCGATCTCTGGGTGCGCGACGTGTTCACCAGCCACACGCCGCTGGTCGGCGCGTACAGCCGGGGCTTCAATCATCCCGGCCCCGCCTACTTCTACGCGCTGGCACCGTTGTCGAAGCTCTTCGGCGGAGCGACCTGGACCACGCTCGTCGGCGCCGCGCTGGTGCAGGGTGCCGGCGCGGTGCTGCTCGCGTGGGCGGCATTCCGTCGCGCCGGCACCGCGTTCATGTTGCTGATGCTTGGCGCGCTCGGGCTCGCCTACATCGGCCTCGACGAGCTCGGGCAGTTCACCAACGCGTGGAACCCCTACGCCGCGATCCCCTACTTCGTGCTGTTCCTCGTCCTCGTGTGGGCGGTGGCGACCGGCAACCGCTGGAGCGTGGTCGGCGCGCTCGCGGTCGGCACCTTCGTCGTCCAGTGCCACGTCGGATACACGCCGCTCGTGGCGGTGATGCTGGTGTGGGCCGCGGTGATGGTGGTGCTCGATCGACGCGCTCAGCCCGACACCGCACCACGCTGGTCGATGGTCCTGGGCGCCAGTGCGGCAACGCTGTTCGTGCTCTGGCTGCCGCCGGTGATCGAGGAGATCCGGGACCGCCCCGGGAACCTCACCGCGATCTGGAACTACTTCACCGAGGGCGGCGGCAACATCGGCCTACGCGCCGGAGCCGGGCTCTACGGCACCGAGTTCCGCATCATCCCACCGTGGCTGGGCGGGAACGAAACCTACGGATACGGCACCCATGTCGCGTCACCGTCGAGCGCGGCGTGGCTGGTCATCCCGGCCGTGCTCCTGGTCGTCGGCTGGTCGGCCGCCCGACGCAGCGGAAGGCGCACCGATCAGCGCCTCGTCGAGCTCGCTGCGCTCGGATGCGTCACCGGAGTCGTCGCACTGTCGCGACTCACCATCGAGCCGCTCCCCTACACCTTCTACTGGCGCGGGCTGATCGCCACGTTCACCGTTGCCGCGTGCGGCTGGGCGATCGCGCACGCGCTCCCGAACACCTGGGCACCGTGGCCGCGGCGGGTCGGCATCGCGGCCGCGCTGCTCGCGGTCGCGTGGGGCTTCGGCGCGCAGACCGTCGACGTGCTCGAGCACACCGAGCACCTGTCCGACACCGAAGCTGCCGCGGCGGACGTCTACGCGCAGGTGCGGGCGCAGGGGCTCCCGACCCGTCCGGTGCTCATCCGCGCCCTCGGCGTGACGTTCGGCGGAGTTGACCAAGGCCTGATCGACGCGCTCGACCACGACGGCGCGCCGGTGCGCGTCGATCGTCAGTACGGCTACCACTTCGGCGATCAGCGCACCGCCGCGCCGTCCGAGGTCGCCGAGGTCTGGTACGTCGGCGAAGAGGGCCGTTACAAGACACTGCTGCCCGAGCTCCCCGGCGCGCGCGTCGTCGCCACCACCACGCCGCTGTCGCGCGCCGACGAGCGCGAGCTGCGCACCCTGCAGCGAGAGGCCATCGACGCGCTGCGCGCCGCCGGCCGCGACGACCTGGTCGACACGGTCGACAACCGGTTGTTCGAGCTGCTGATGGGAGAGCAGTTCCCGAACGGCGTCCCCGGTCTCAGCACGGTGAAAGTGGAGCGGATCGCCGAGCTCAACCGCGTGGTGGGCGCGAGCGGATCGTGCCGGTGTGTGGTCGTGGCGTTCCCCGCCGACCAGGACCCCAAGCTGCCGTACACCGTCGGGTGACTCAGGGAGTCACGTACAGTGCCGCGCATGACCGACGACGCGAACGACGTCCTGCTGATCGAGGAGCACGGCGCGGTCCGACTGCTCACCCTGAACCGGCCCGACGCGTTCAACGCGACGAACGAGACGCTGCACGGCGCGCTCGCCGAGGTGTGGGCGCGTCTCGCGGCCGACGACGAGATGCTCGCGCTGGTGATCACCGGCGCCGGCAAGGCGTTCTCCGGCGGTGGCGACCTCAACCTCCTCGATCGCATGGTGCACGACACCGATCTGCGCGCCGCGATCATGGAAGAGGGCGCAGTCATCGTGCGCGGGATGGCGAGCATCGAGGTGCCGATCATCGCCGCGGTCAACGGCCCCGCGGTCGGTCTCGGCTGCAGCCTCGCCGGACTGAGCGACATCGTGCTCGTCGAGGAGCAGGCGTACTTCGCCGACCCGCACGTCGCGCTCGGTCTCGTGGCTGGTGACGGCGGCGCGATGACGTGGCCGCTCCTCACCAGCCTCCTGCGCGCCAAGGAGTACATCCTCCTCGGCGACCGAGTGTCGGCCGAGGACGCCGTGCGCATCGGCGTGGCCAACCGCGTGGTTCCCACCGGCACCGCGGTCGAGGAAGCCCTTGCGCTGGCGCAGCGAGTCGCCAGGCTCCCACCGCAGTCGGTGCGCGAGACCAAGCGCCTCCTCAACGCCGCCCTGCACAGCGCGATCGGGAACCTGCTCGACCCCGCCATCGCCACCGAGACGCAGTCGTTCGACGAACCCGCCTTCCAGGCCAACCTCGCGAGGATGCGCTCCAAGTAACGACCATTTGGCGTGGCTCGCCCGCGATTGTCGCGGGGTAGCCACGCCAGAACGTTCTAGAGCGGGAGGAGTGGGGGGAGCTCGCGGGTGGCGACGAGCTGTTCGCCGAGGTGCTTGGTGAGCACCGCGCTCGACCCGAACAGCTGGTCGAGCATCCAGATCCGCCGCAGGTAGCGGTGGAGCTCGTGTTCGGTGGTGAAGCCGATGCCGGCGAGCACCTGCTGGCAGTGCTTGGCGGCGACGCGCGCGCCGCGTCCGGCGGTCGCCTTGGCCATCGAAGCGGTGACCGCCGTGGGGTCGAGCCACGCGGCGTCGAGCACCGCCACCGCGGTCTCGATTGCGACCAGCGTGTCCGCCAGCCGGTGCCGGACGGCCTGGAACTTGGCGATCGGCTGGTCGAATTGGATGCGCTCGAGTGCGTGCTCGCGCGCCATCGCCAACGCCCGGCGCGACACCCCCACGAGCTCGTGGGAGAGCGCGAGCTGCGCGAGCTGCACCGCCGCGTCCCAGTCGACCGGCGCGGCGTCGGTCGACGCGACCGTGCCGTGCACCTCGACCAGGCCGAGATCGGGGTCGATCCCGGTGATCGCGCGCGTCTCGAGCGATCCCGTGTCGACGGTCGCGCCGACGACCAGGTACGACGCACGCGCTGAGGTCGCCAACCCGTGCACGGTCGCACCCGTGACCGGAGCGTCGGTGCGACCGATCGGGGGCATCACCACCGCGGTGTCGCCGTCGAGTTCACGGCCGAGCGCGAACGCGACCACGCGATCGAGGGCCGACGACCGCGCGCACGCTTCACCCTGGAGCTCGAACAACGTCGACACCGCCGCCCGCGTGTCGAACGACAGCGCGTCGTCCCACCCGAGTTCGGCGACCGCGGCGTCGAGCGCGTCCTCGGTGTGCAGCTCGGTGGCCGCACGCAGGCTGCGCGCGAACAGCTCGAGGTCTTCCCCAGTGATCATCGGTCGTTCCCGAGGCCGAGGAGCCGGCGGGCGATGATGTTGCGCTGGATCTCGGAGCTGCCGCCGTAGATCGACGCCGCCCGCGAGTAGAGGAACTCGCTGCGCCAGCGGGCACTGTCGACGTCGTCACCGATGGTGACCATGTCGGGTAACACGTCGCCGACCAGATCGAACACCGCCTGCTCCGACGACGCCAACAACACCTTGTCGATCGACGTCTCCACGCCGAGTG
>DASXXX010000352.1:0-10251 GCA_036502765.1 Acidimicrobiia bacterium
GGCCAGGTGTCATTGGCGCAGCTCACCCTCGCGGGGGTCGCGGGATTCCTGCTGGCGACGATGACGACGGAGTGGTCGATCCCGTTCCCGATCGCACCGATCCTGGCTGCGCTCGGCGCGACGGTCGTCGGTGTGGTCGTCGGTCTCCCGGCGATCCGCGTCCGCGGTCTCTTCGTCGCCGTAGTGACGCTCGCGATGGCCTACGCCGTGCAAGCGGTGTGGTTCCACAACTCCGACTACGTACCGGCAGAAGGCCGGGACATCAGTGGACCGAAGTTCTTCGGGCTCGATCTTCGTTCGCGCGTGGGCACCAACTATCCACGCATCCAGTTCTGCCTCGTCGTGCTCGGCGTGCTGGTGATCGTGGCGGTGTCCGTCGCGTTGCTGCGACGCAGCCGACTCGGTTCCGCCATGCTCGCGGTGCGCGCGAACGAGCGTTCTGCCGCCGGTGCCGGCATCAACGTCGTGCGCGTCAAGATCCTGGCGTTCGCGATCGGCGCCTTCATCGCCGGCCTGGGCGGCGCGATGCTCGGTTACAAGCAGGGCAACCTCACGTTCGACCCGTTCGACGTCCTCATCGGCATCGGCGTGTTCGCGACCGCATACCTGGCCGGCATCACGTCCGTCTCCGGTGGCATCCTCGCCGGGATGCTGGCGGCGGGCGGGATCGTCTACTACGCGGCCACCCAGTGGCTCGGCCTGGGCGACTGGTACGGGACCATCACCGGGGTGGGCCTCGTGCTCACCGTCGTGCTGAACCCGGAGGGCATCGTCGGGCCGTTCCACGTCATGCTCGAGAAGCTCAGGGGCCGACGCGGCGCGACGGCCGTGCCGGTCCCGGCTCCGGTGAGCGTCGTCGAAGGCGCGCCCGCGACCGCTCCGGACCCCGCACTGCTGTCCGTGCGCGACGTCCGCGTCGCCTACGGCGGCGTCGTCGCTGTCGACGACGTGAGCATCGATGTCGCCGAGGGCAGCATCGTCGCGCTCATCGGTCCCAACGGCGCCGGGAAGACCACGCTCCTCGATGCCATCAGTGGGTTCGCGACGGCATCGGGATCGATCCGGCTCGGAGACCGCGAGCTCGGCCGTCTCAAACCGCACCAGCGGATCCGGGCGGGGCTCGGTCGAACGTTCCAGCAGATCGAGCTCTACGACGACATGTCGGTGCGCGAGAACATCGCCGTCGGTCTCGCCGGCAGGGAACGGAAGCGCGCATCGGAAGCAGACCTGGAGCGGATCCTGCAGCTGCTCGAGCTCGGTGAAGTCGCCGGACGGCCCGCCGGCGAGCTGTCGCAGGGGCAGCGCCAACTCGTCTCCATCGCGCGTGCGCTGGTCGGCAGCCCGCGCGTCGTCCTCCTCGACGAGCCCGCGAGCGGTCTCGACACGGCCGAGAGCCAGTGGCTCGGCGAGCGCCTCCGCCGCATCCGAGACAGCGGCGTCACGATCTTCATGGTGGACCACGACATGCACCTCGTGCTCAACCTGGCCGAGCAGGTGCACGTGCTCGACTTCGGCGTGCTGCTCGCGAGCGGCACGCCCGCGGCCGTGAAGGCAGAGCGCCGGGTCGCCGAGGCGTATCTGGGCAGCACCTACGGTGAGCAGGCCACGGTGACCGGATGAGCGAGCGAGTCGGGCACGTCGATCCACCCACGGATTCGTCTCCCCCGCTCTTCGAGTGTCGCGAGCTGAGGGCCGGATACGGGCATGTCAACATCGTCCGCCCGTTCGATCTCGCCGCCGACGCCGGAACGGTCGTCGCGATCCTCGGCCCGAACGGTGCGGGGAAGACGACGCTGCTCTCCACGATGTGCGGACTGCTGCCGCGTCAGGGCGGCACGGTGCGGATGGCGGGCCGCGAGCTCAAGAGCGGGCGGGCCGCCGCGGCCTCACGGGCGGGACTCGTCCTGGTACCCGACGACCGCGCGCTGTTCCCGTCGCTGAGCGTGCGCGACAACATCCGCGCCGCCTGCGCGCGGCGCGAGGATCCGAGCGAAGAGATGCTCGAGCTGTTTCCAGCGCTGCGTCCACGCTGGAAGCTGAACGCGGGCGCGTTGTCGGGCGGCGAGCAACAGATGCTGGCGGTCGCACGCGCCCTGGTGCAGCGACCGAAGGTCCTCCTGGTCGACGAGATGAGCATGGGACTCGCGCCGTTGGTGGTGGAGCACCTCCTGCCCGTCGTGCGACGTATCGCCGACGAACAAGGCGCAGTCGTCGTGCTCGTGGAACAGCACGTCGGACTCGCCCTCGAGGTGGCCGACGAAGCGCTGGTCCTCGTACACGGCGAGGTGGTGCTCCGTGACCGAGCGTCTGAGCTCCTGCGCAAGCCGGCCGCCCTCGAGGACGCGTACCTCGGCGGCGGTGGACGGACGGAGCCGACCCCTGCACCGTGACTCGGACCATTCGGACCACATGAGGACGGGCACAACGAGGAGACGTGAGCGATGACGGATCGATTCGCAATGGACCGGAAGGTTGCGATCGTCACCGGGGCCGCGGCGGGCGGCATCGGAGAGGCTTACGCCGCGGCGCTCGTCGACGCCGGGGCTTCAGTCGTGTGCGCCGACATCGACGCGTCGCGGGCTGAGACCGCCGCCGCGGCCATCGGTGAGCGCGCCCTTGCCGTGACCGTCGACATCGGCGACGCCGAGTCGGTGCACGCGATGGTGACCTCTGCCGTGGACGCGTTCGGCGGCGTCGACATCCTGGTCAACAACGCCGCGATGATGGAACAGATCGTCACCGACCAGTTCTCCAGCATCACGGTCGAGCGCTGGGAGCAGATCCTCCGCGTCAACGTCACCGGGGCTCTCCTCTGCAGCCAAGCCGTCGTTCCGGCGATGGAACGTCGCGGCGGTGGCGCGATCGTCAATCAGTCGTCGGGTGGTGCCTGGGCCCAGCCCAGCGTCTATTCGCTGACCAAGCTGGCTGTGGTCGCGCTCACGCAGGGCCTCGCCACCGAGCTGGGTGCGAAGAACATCCGGGTGAACGCCATCGCACCAGGGTTCACGACGAGCAACGCCGGCCGGCGTCTCGTCCCTGACGACTCGCCTTTCCGCCAGATGCTCGAACTCAACGCGCCGCTCCGGGCCTTCGGTGCACCCGACGAGCTCTGCGGCGCGCTCTTGCTGCTCGCGTCCGACGCGGGTGCATGGATCACGGGCCAGACGCTCAACGTCGACGGCGGCTGGGTCATGCGAACGTGAGTCCAGGGCCGCATTCCTCACCGCGAGGACAACACCACGCTGAACCTCGACTCATGGAGTGACACACGTGCGCATCGGGATCCATCTTCCGCAGTTCGGCAAGGCCATCAGGCCCGGTGGCGTGCAGCGCGCCGCGAGGGAGGCCGAGCAACAAGGATTCGACGACGTCTGGGTCAGCGACCATCTCGTGAACCCCGAGGAGCAGTCGTATCCGGCGCCCTACATCCTCGATCCCCTGGTCACGCTGGCGCTGGCGGCAGCAGCGACCGAGCGGATCGGCCTGGGGACGAGCGTGCTCGTCGGACCGCAGTACACGAGTCCGCTCGCGCTGGCGAACAGCCTTGCCTCGCTCGACGCCGCGAGTGACGGACGGCTCACGGTCGGCATCGGCATCGGGTGGTCGAAGCGTGAGTACGAGGCACTCGGTGCGAGCTTCACGAATCGTGGGGCACGTCTCGATGAGATGATCCGGCTCTTCCGGACGGTCTGGGAGCACAGCACGGCGGACTTCGATGGCGAGTACTACCCGAGCTTCGAGAAGATCCGCGTGCTCCCACTTCCCGCCCACCGCATCCCGATCTGGATCGGCGGCAGCGCCGACCCCGCAATCGAGCGTGCGCTTCGGAACGACGGGTACCACGCAATCGGTCTGTCGCCGGAGCAGCTGACCGATGTGGCGACGAGGCTGCGAGCCCAGCGACCCGAGGACGATTTCGTGATCTCGCTCCGTGTCTCCTGGGACCTCACCACCAAGGATCCGAACGAGATGGCGGACGAAGCCAGCGCCTACCGCGACGCAGGATGCGGAGCGTTGCACGTCTCTCCCGAACGGGGCGATCTCGACACGTGGCTGCAAGGCCAGGCCGCGGTGGCGAAGGCCTTGGTCGGCCGCGCGTGAGGTCTGGTGGTGCAACGATGGCGCACCTCTCGCGCTTCACACCCGACCCGGCGCGGCAAGGCGAATTCCTCGCGCGTCTGTGGCAGGGAGAGGTTCCGTCGACCCTCCGGGTGTCGAAGTAGCTCCACTTGTGGGGCGAGCCGCGCCGGATGATGCTCCTGTGGGAAGGCGACGACCACGCGGCCGCCTACGTCGAGCGCGCGTTCGGCGCGTGGATGAGCGAACGTGGCGCGACGACAGGCTCCGTGACGGAAGCCCTGGAGATCCGGAGACTGGGCAAGGAGGCATCGACTCCGGCCGACGCGGCGGCACGAGGGCCCGCGTGGGACCGGGGCATTCGTCGTCCTCTGCGATTGACGCAGCGCGCTCAGGTGATGGACACAACGACGTCCTGATGCAGCTTGTCGATGAGCGCGCAGCGCTCGGGTCCACTCGAGATCAGCCGTCTCCGGCACGGCGCCACGGCGGTCGCCGACGACGAAGCACTCATCGAGGCCCTCCGCGCCGGCGACGACGGCTGGCCACGGTTGTCCTGCAGCCTTGACCAGCACGTCACCGACCCAGAGCTCCCCGACCATGCAGATGCGGAAGTTGTCAGCAGCGTGCCCGTGCGCGGGCGTCAGATCAGGTGGGTCGTCGAGGTGACCGGGGCGCACGGCGCATCGAAGAACAGGCCCATGAGCGGGCCCGTGTCGTCGTCGCCGAACGCGAGCAGCATCGGCTTGCCCGAGCGCTCCGAGAGCGGCGGTCGCGAGAACGACATCTCGATCTCGTCGCCGGCTGATTCCGCGGTGCCGATGAACCCGAGCATTCCGACCTCCTCGTGTTCCACATCGATTCGGACTCGATCGTCCACCGACGACGGCTCGACGACGCTCTCGCCGCGGACGCTCACAGTCGGATCCGCACGACGTCATCGACGACCTCGGTCTCGAACACCATGAGATCCTGCGCGAAGCCGTCTCCCTCGGCGGGATGGACGCACTCACCCGTCGTCACGTCGTAACGGCTCGAGTGCTGCGAGCACACGAGGAAGCGACCGTCCACGATCGGACGACCACCGAGCGTCGTGCCCTGGAGGGGACAGAGGTTCTGGAATGCGTGGTACGCACTTCCGACATTCGCGACCGCGACGGGAACCCGTCGACCGACACGGTCATGGACTCGCCCGGCGCGAGGTGGTCGGTGGGCAGGGCGTCGCGGAATTCGGGCATCGGGAATCCTCTCCGCGGCGGCGCCGCCGAACCTCGTCAGATCACCCCGTCGCGCTGCAGCCTCTGGAGGTCTTGGTCGCCGAGGCCCAGGAGGCCGACGAACACCTCGCGGTTGTGCTCACCGAGGGCCGGGACGTCACCGACGGTCGCGGTCGACCCGTCGATGTGGAACGGGGGCGTCGGGACATGCAGGGTGCCCATGCCGGGACCTTCGTAGGCGGTCCATCCGGCGGTGGCCTGCAGATGCACGTCATCGAGCACATCGCTCGCCGAGTTCACCGGTGCGACGGTGATCCCGCGGCGCTGCGCCTCCTCGAAGAAGGCCTGCTTGGTGTAGCGAGTCGTGAGTCCCTCGATCCAGAGGTCGATGAGCTCGGAGTACGGGCTCCGGGTGACGGGCGTCCCCGCGAACTCTTCGGCCAGGATCTCGTCGACCCCTGTCTCCTCGTGCACCCACTCGGCGAGGATGCGCCAGTGCTCGGGCATGTACGCGACGATGCTCACCGCGCCATCTCGTGTGGCGTAGTGACCGAGCGGTCCACCTTCTTTGCGCCTTCCGGTGCGGTGCTGATCGAAGCCACCTTCGAGCACGACCATCGGGCTCACCTCCATCGCCACGCTCATGGTCGCCTCCTGCATCGAGATGTCGACGAGCTGGCCGATACCGGTGTCGTCCCGCACCATGAGCGCGGCGACGATGCCCATCGAAGCGTTGAGCGCGCCCGCCGTGTGCGCAAGACCGCCACCGGGCGCGAGCGGTGCCCGATCCGCATCGCCGATCGACGGCATGGCGCCGCTCGTCGCCCATCCGACGAGATCGGAACCGCGCCACCGCCGGCGGGGGCCGGTGAGCCCGAACGGGGTGAGCGACGTGTACACGAGGCCGGGATGGTGGGCGTGCAGCGCTTCGTAGCCGAGGCCCAGTGCCTCCATCTCCCCGACCGCGGCGTCGGTGAGCAGCACGTCACTCGCGCCCACGAGCTGGCGGAACAACGCCTGGCCACGCGCGTTGGCGAGGTCGACGGTGACCGAGCGCTTGCCCGCGGCGGTGTAGGCGAAGTGCGCGCTCACGACGTCACCCGACGGCGTGGTCGCGAGTGGTGCCCGACGTCGAGCCGGGGAGTCGCGGGGCGCCTCGACGAGCACGACGTCCGCACCGAGATCGGCCAGCAGGCGGCCCGCCTGGGCGGTCGCCTCACCGGCGAGATCCAGCACGCGCACGTCGCCCAGGAGGCTGAGGCCGGTCATTCCGGTCATTCCGGTGGTTCCGGCGCGTCGGCGAGTTGGTGCATCAGCTCGGTCGCGGGGTCGAACGACGGCGTTCCCCACGGGAGCAGCCGTTGCAGCTTGCGCAGCCAGTGCAGGTACGGTCGCTCGAGCGCGACGTCGTCGTGCTCCATGACGTGCACGACGCCCGCGTCGACGAGCGCGTCGATGGCCGTGTCGTCGAGACCAGCGAGGTCGCGGAGGACGTCGCGGCTGTGCTCGCCGAACGCGGGCGCCGCCCGCTCGGCGCGGGGTGGGGTCTCGGAGAGCCTCACCGCCTGGCCGAACACGAGATCGCGGCGAAACCGGGCGTGTGGCAACGCGTGGAAGAAGTCGCGCGCCGCGAGCTGGGGATCGGCGACCAGGTCCCAGCTGTCCAGCACCGGAGCCGCGGCGACGCCGAACGACTGCAGCTCGGCCGCCGCTTCCCAATCGGTGCGCTCGACGGTCCACGCAGCAAGCTCGTCATCGAGCGCGTCGTGATCGGCGCACCGATCCTGCAGGGACCCGAACCGAGCGTCGCTTCCGAGATGCTCGAGGCCGGGCACCCGGCACAGGGCATCCCACGTCGCGTCATCCGGCACCGAGACCGCCACCCACCGTTCGGTTCCTCGCGCGGGGTAGACGCCCTGCGGTGCGCAGTCGGCATCGCGGTTGCCCAACGCCGACGGCGCGCGGCCCGCGAGTTGCGCGGCGACGATCGCCGGACCCAGGCACGACAACGTCATCGCGTACTGCCACAGCTCGAGGTGCGCGCCCTGGCCCGTCGCCTTGCGACGCCGGAGCGCGGCGAGCACCGCGACCGTCGCCGCCTGGGCCGACACGAAGTCCGGGTACGCGAACCCGATCTGCACCGGCTCGCGATCGGGCCAACCGATCAGGGAATCGACGCCGGACGCGGCCGAGAGGTTGTGACCCCAGGTGCGGTACATCCGGTAGGGACCCTCAGATCCGAACGCAGGCAGCGTGACGTGCACGAGGTCGGGCTTGAGCACGCGCAGGTCGTCGTACCGGAGACGCAGCTCGGTCAGCGCGCGCTCGCTCATGTTGGTGATCACGACGTCGACCGCCGCGACCATCCGGTCGAACACCGCGCGACCGTCCTCGGAGTCGATCTCGAGCCCGATGCTCCGCTTCTCCGCCGACGAGAAGTTCAGTGCAGGGAGTGTGTCCCGCCGCACCGACGCGTCGACGTTCGGCGGCAACCAGCCCGCTCCTCCGAGACGGAGCGAGTCCGGCCGCCGCAACGACTCCACACGCACGACGTCGGCGCCGAACTGGGCCAGGTTGCGCGCGGCGACCGGCGCGGCGATGCCGTAGCCGAGCTCGAGGACGCGGATGCCCGCGAGCGGCAGCTCAGACATCGGAGCCGCCGACATGTACGACCTCGCCGTTCGGTGCGTCGTCGATCACGAGGCCGAGCGCAGCCTGGGCGCACTCCTCGACCGTCGGCAGGCCGGCCTCGATCATCGGATCGAGGAGCTCCGGGGGAAGCTGGCGAAGCATGTCGGTGAGCGCGGCAGGTGCCAGCGCGTTCACGCGGATGCCGAAGCGGTCGAGCTCGATCGCCAGCGTGAGCGTGAGACCTACGACCCCTCCCTTTGCCGCCGCGTACGCCGAGAAGCCCGCGTTCCCGTGCGTCGCGGCGCCGGACGTGACGTTGACGATGCGGCCCCAGCCCCCAGCCTTCATGCCCGGGACCAGTTCGCGGATCGTGTACATCGAGCCGGTGAGGTTGACCGCGAGGCTCTCGAACCACTCGTCGTCGGACATCCGGGTGATCGCGCGACGGCTCGAGATGCCGGCGTTGTTCACGAGGATGTCAACCGGACCGAGCGCTTCCGTCGCGCGGTCGCACATCGCCCGCACCGACACGAGGTCCGAGACGTCGGCTCCAATGCCCAGGGCGCCATCCAGCGTCGCGGCGACCGCACGCGCCGCCTCCGCATCCCGGCCGTTCACGACCACGCGGGCTCCCGCGGCGGCGAACCGCTCGGCGATGGCGCGGCCGATGCCACGAGTCGACCCCGTGACCAGCGCCACGTGGCCCGACAACGAGCCGGTTCGCTCACTCACCACGGCCGAGGCGGCGGAGCAGCTCGGCGGCGACGATCGTGTCGCCGGTGAACAGCATCGGCTCGTCGCAGCCCGCGAGCGACGCGATCGCCCTCGCCGGCACCTCGGTCGTGACGTGATCGCTCGGCATGCCGTCGGCGGGATCGGTCGCGGCTGCGATCGTCGCGCTGAAGACCAGGCCCGGGTCGAGCGTGATGACGGCGATCCCCTCGCCCTGCAGCTCCGCGGCCATGAAGTTCCCGAGCCGGTTCAGTGCGGCCTTGGTCGCCCCGTACGCGGGGTTGCCGAGACCGCTCGGATTCCCGGCCGAGAGTGGCTGGAGCTGGGCCGCGACCGACGTGACGTTGATCACGACGCCGCCCCCGGCGGGGAAGTGCGGGAGGAACCCCATCGTCAGCCAGTGCGGCGCGGCGATGTTCACGGCGAACATCAGGTCCCATTCCTTGCGGGTGAGCTCGCGAGCGCTCTTTCCCGCCGCTCCTCCCGTGAACGCGGCGTTGTTCACGAGCACGTCAACGTGTCCGAAGTGCGCGACCGTCTGCTCCACGAGCGCGTCGAGGTCGTCCTGCTTGCCGACGTTGCAGGGAACCGCGAGCGCACGCCCTCCGATCGCCTCGATGTCGGCGACCGCATCCGTCAGCGTGCCCGGCAACGGGCCGGGCTCCGAAAGCGTGCGTGCCGTGACCACGACATCGGCGCCGCCGCGTGCGAGCGCGAGCGCGGTGGCCCTGCCGATGCCTCGGCTCGCGCCCGTGACCACGGCGACCTTGCCGGTCAGGCCCATGTCCCCCACTTCTGCTTCCGGTTCACGGCCGCGAGCACCGACGCAGCTGCACCGTCAACGGGCCGCGCATCGCACCCATTCGGCCCAGGTCTCGATGCGCTCCCAGAACAGCTCCCGCGTCGACGCGAAGTTGTGCATGTGGCCCATCCTCGGGCAGATGAAGAGGTCCACGGACGATGCCGACAGGTACGCTCGCGACTCGCCCTTCGGGTCCGCGACGACGTCGCGCTCCCCCATGGCCACGAGCACCGGCGACCTGATCGCGGCGGCCTCGGGCGCGACGGCTCCCGGTGCCAGACAGGCGATCGCGGTCGTCGACGGCAGCGTCGCGGATGCCCACGCCGGGAGGTCAGCGTCGCGCACCATGTCGGAGCGAACGACCGCCTCGTCGACATCGTCGTAGTGGAACCCCCACGCCATCCGCGCCCAGCTCTCCTCAGAGGACAGCTGTTCGGGCACGGCCTCGGCGAGCTGCGGCGCGTTCACGACCATCCACGGCGCCCGGTCGAGGAGGTCGCGCGGAATCCACGGCGCGACGAACTGCGGGCGACCCGGAGGGGAGGGAGGGTTGGTGTGGATCGCGCTGAAGCCGAGGACACCGATGCCGTCGTAGCAATGGAACTGCCCCTGCTGGATGACGGTCAGGCAACCACCCATCGACTGGCCGATCCCGAGACGCAGAGGATCGGTCACCGCAGGGAAGTCGTCCGCCAGGGACCCGTCGGCGAGGCGAGCGAGCACCTGCGCCTCCGCCGACTGGTTGGCCGCGGCGACGGCGGTGAAGTCGAGCACCCCGTCGGCGTGCTGACT
>DASXXX010000353.1:0-9797 GCA_036502765.1 Acidimicrobiia bacterium
AAGCCGCTGGCGAACAGCAGCACTCCGACCACGAGCAGGATCGAGCGCGCCGAGACGCTGCGAACGCGCGTGAGTGGGCGCGTGGAGGTGGCCGTCACCCCGGAGTGATCGACGCCCGGCCGGGGCTCCTGTAGGTGGGGCTAGGTGATCCCGAGCAGCGGGGCGAGGAACCGACCGGTGTGGCTCTCGGGGGTCTTGGCCACGTGCTCGGGTGAGCCCTCCACGATGACCTTCCCGCCGCCGTCGCCGCCTTCGGGGCCCAGGTCGACGACCCAGTCGGCCGACTTCACCACGTCGAGGTTGTGCTCGATCACGAGCACGGTGTTGCCGTTGTCGACCAGGCGCTGGAGGACGCCGAGCAGCCGGCGCACGTCTTCGAAGTGGAGGCCGGTCGTCGGCTCGTCGAGGATGTAGAGCGTGCGGCCGGTGGCGCGCTTCCCGAGCTCGGCCGACAGCTTCACCCGCTGCGCCTCCCCGCCCGACAGCGTGGGCGCGGGTTGACCGAGGCGCACGTAGCCCAGGCCGACGTCGACCAACGTCTGCAGGTGCCGGGCGATGGTGGGCTGGTTGGCAAAGAACTCCAGCGCCTCCTCGATCGACAGCTCGAGCACCTCGGCGATGTTCTTGCCCTTGAACGTGACGTCCAGCGTGTCGCGGTTGTAGCGCGCGCCCTTGCACACCTCGCACGGCACGTACACGTCGGGGAGGAAGTGCATCTCGATCTTGATGGTGCCGTCGCCCGCGCAGGCCTCACAGCGGCCGCCCTTCACGTTGAAGGAGAAGCGACCCGGCAGGTAGCCGCGCACCTTCGACTCCTGCGTGGACGCGAACAGCGTGCGGACCTTGTCGAACACGCCGGTGTAGGTGGCCGGGTTCGACCGCGGCGTGCGACCGATGGGCGACTGGTCGATGTTGATGACCTTGTCGACGTGCTCGATGCCCTCGATCTTCTTGTGCCGACCGGGCACGTTCTTCGAGCGGTAGATCTTCTGCATCAACGCCGGATACAGGATGTCGGTGACGAGCGTGCTCTTGCCGCTCCCGCTGACACCGGTGACCGCGACGAAGCACCCGAGCGGGAAGTCGACGTCGATGTGCTGGAGGTTGTGCTCGTGCGCGTCTCGCACGGTGATCCACGCGTCGCCGGGACTGCGCCGCATCTCGGGCAGCGCGATCGACCGCTTGCCGGAGAGGTACTGGCCCGTGATCGAACGCTTGCTGGCCAGGACCTTCTTGAGCGTGCCTTCCACCACGATCTCGCCGCCGTGCTCCCCCGCCCCCGGCCCGATGTCGACGATGTGATCGGCGATGCGGATGGTCTCTTCGTCGTGCTCGACGACGATCACCGTGTTGCCGAGGTCGCGCAAGCGCACCATGGTGTCGATGAGGCGCTGATTGTCACGCTGGTGGAGGCCGATCGACGGCTCGTCGAGGACGTAGAGCACCCCGACCAGTCCGCTGCCGATCTGCGACGCCAGGCGGATGCGCTGGGCTTCGCCGCCGGCGAGCGTCGCCGCGGAGCGGTTGAGACTCAGGTAGTCGAGACCGACGTCGAGCAGGAAGCGCAGCCGCTCGTTGACCTCCTTCTCCACCCGTTCCGCGATCATGCGGTCGCGCACGGAGAGGTCGAGCGACCCGAGGAACTCCGACGCCTTGCGGATCGAGAGCTCCCCCACTTCGTAGATGTTCTGTCCGCCGATCGTCACCGCGAGCGACGCCGGACGCAGGCGCGCGCCACCGCACGCGGCGCACGGCACCTCGCGCATGTAACCCTCGATCTGCTCGCGGGCGCGGTCGCTCTCGGATTCCGCGTGGCGACGTTCGAGCCACGGGACGACGCCCTCGAACTGCGTGGTGTACGAGCGTTGGCGGCCGTAGCGGTTGCGGTAGGAGACCTTCACCGACGTCTTGCCGGTGCCGTAGAGGACGACTTGCTTGTCCTTCTTCTTCAGCTTCTTCCACGGCGTGTCGGTGGAGAAGCCGAACTCCGTGGCCACCGACTCGAGCACGCGCTCGAAGTAGTGGCTGCGGAAACCCGACCACGGCGCGATGGCACCGTCCTTCAGGCTGAGGTCGTCGTCGGGCACGAGCAACTCGGGATCTACCTCGAAGCGCGTGCCGAGACCGTCGCACCGCTCGCACGCGCCGTACGGCGAGTTGAAGGAGAAGTTGCGCGGCGCGAGCTCGTCGAACGACACGCCGCAGTGCGTGCACGCGAGGTGCTCCGAGAACATGAGGGTCTCGAGATCCGACGGGTCGTCGTCGCGAGGCACGATCTCGACCTCGGCGACGCCCTCGGCGAGCTTCAACGCAGTCTCGAGCGAGTCGGTGAGCCGCCGTTCGATGCCGGGCCGGCGCACCAGGCGGTCGACGACGACCTCGATGGTGTGGTTCTCGTAGCGGGCCAGGCGTTCGCTCGTGGCGGCAGAGAGGTCGACCAGCTCGCCGTCGACCCGGGCGCGAGTGAAGCCCTGGGTGGCAAGCTCCTTGAGCAGACCCTCGTACTCACCCTTGCGGCCGCGTACGACGGGCGCCAACACCTGGAAGCGCGTGCCCTCCTCGAGTTGCAGCACGCGGTCGACGATCTGCTGCGGTGTCTGACGGGTGATGACCTTGCCGCAGTTCGGGCAGTGCGGGATCCCGATGCGCGCGTAGAGCAGCCGCAGGTAGTCGTAGATCTCGGTGATCGTGCCGACGGTCGAGCGCGGGTTGCGTGACGCCGACTTCTGGTCGATCGAGATCGCCGGTGAGAGACCTTCGATGAAGTCGACGTCGGGCTTGTCCATCTGCCCGAGGAACTGCCGCGCGTACGCCGACAACGATTCGACGTAGCGACGCTGGCCCTCGGCGTAGATGGTGTCGAACGCCAACGACGACTTGCCCGAACCCGACAATCCGGTGAACACGATCAACTGGTCGCGCGGCAGCTCCAGGTCGACGTTGCGGAGGTTGTGCTCACGCGCGCCGCGGATCACGATCGTGTTGCTGGACGGGGCCGCCACCGGACCCATGATACCCGGCTCGGCGCCGGGTCGAACGAATGTTCGACTAGGACAAACGCTCCAGGCACACGATGTGGGTGAGGCCGTCGCTCCACGGCGCGGTCGCACCGTCCGGGGTCTCGGGACACGCCCGGTAGCCCGGGAACCCCAGCTCGAACGATCTCGGCGTGAACAGCCAGATGCGACCGGTCGGAGTCACGTCACCGGCACGGAACGCCGACGCGTTGTCGATGCCGGGCATGGCGACCCAACGGGGCTCGTTCCACTCCTCGACGCCGATCCGGTACGCCGGGAGGGTGGAATAGCGCGCGGGCCGGGTGAGGATGACATCGCCCGGCTGGACCACGGCGTCCAGGTGGTCGATCGGGAGGTCGGCGTCGTCCCGTTCCCCAAGGGCCGAGATCGTGCCGATGGCGACGACTACGAGCAGCGCGAGCGCAACTGCGCGGCCGGGCAGGGGCCAGTGGGCCACGAGGGCGGCGGCGGCGTAGCCGACCGCGAGGGGTGGCGCCCAGGACGCGACCGTGATCGCGCGGTCGATGAGGAAGGGTGACGCGAGTCCGATGACCGCGGCGGCAACGAACGGAACGGCGCCGAGCGCGATCCACACATGCGCGAGCCGGCGGTCAGCCCTCCAGAGGCAGCACGCGCCGGCGAGCACGGCGACGAGCATCACCCACACGAGCGGCTTGACGTTGGTGATCTGACCCGACACGGCACGGGCGAAGCTGGACGGCGACGTGCGCGGTATCCAACCGGCCCAGTCACCACCCACCTGGTGCGCGAACGAGGTGCCCCACACCGTTGCCCACACGACGACCGCACCGCCGACGCCGGCGCGCCACTGCCACGCCCGCCGGTCGGTGCGCAGACCCGCGACCGCGAGCATGCCGGCGGCCAGGAGGAATCCGGACACGTGGTCGAAGAGCGCCAGCGCGACGAGCCCGCCCGCGGCCCATGCACTCCACCGCGGTGCCGCGTCGCCGAGCCACCGCTCCGCGAGCATCGCCGACGCGAGGCCGACCAGCTCGAGGAGCGCGTACATCCGCGCCTCGCCACCGTGGTAGATCTGGAACGAGCTGGCTGCGAGCAGCGCGGTGGCCACGACGCCGGCGACGCCCCGCGCACGCATCCACCACGCGAAGAGCACGAGCGCGACGACGGAGAACACGAACGACGGCATGCGCAGCACCACGTCGGACGCGCCGGCGCGCGCCAGCGGTACGCGCACGAGGTAGTCGAGCGGCGGGTGCGAGTCCTGCGTACGCAGGTAGTCGAAGAGGTGGTCGAGCGGCAGGCGTGCCGCCATCGCGGTGAAGCTCTCGTCGTAGGAGAGCCCGTTGAAGCCCAGACGCCACGCGCGCAGGGCGACGCCCACTGTGACGACGACCATGAGCATCGCGGTCGTCCACGACCGCGCGGTGTCTCCCGTCGGTGACGGCGCGTCGGTGACGTCCTGCGCGTCGAGCGTCTGGACCGAGGAGTCCACGCCGCCCCTACGACCCCGGCTCGATGTTCACGATGCTCCACTCGCCCTGGTCGGCGACCAGCGTCTCGCGACCCCGCAAGTGAGGGTCGGGTCGGTCGCGGAACGCCAGGATCTGGGATCTCCGCGCCGAACGCACGAGGAGCGCGTCGTCGAACAACAGCCGCGTCACCGGCGTCTCCACGACCTCGACGTGCCGCCCGTGCTGCACGAGGAGCAGCGCGTCGGAGGCCATGACTTCCCACGCGGTCAGGCTGTCGAGCCGCAACACCACAGTTCGGTTCGACCGGGTCGCGGCGAGCAGTTGTGCACTCGGCACGTACCCGAACAGTTCCCGGTTGTCGGGGACGTTGAGGTCTCGGTTCATGCGTCCGGCGTCGGTCGGAAAGGCGCGCAACGCGCCCACGCACAACACCGCGACCATGACGACCGTCGCGGCCTGCGCGCATCGTCGCCACCAGTCGACGCCCGACCATCGCGCGTGCGCGAACTCGATGCACGCGCCTCCGATCGCGAGCCACAACACGAAGCCGACGCCCGAGATCCACTGCACGAGATAGAACTGGATGGCGTCGACGATGCGGGTGATCGCGTAGACCCCGGTCACGAGCTCGACCGCCACCAGCGCGAGCAGCACGAGAACGTCTGTGGCGCACACCTTCCGCGCCGCGACCAACGCCGCCGCGAGCGCGACCGCGCTGACGACGACTGCGACCGTCAGCCCCTGGTGGAAATCCTCACGGAGTGAGATCGGCTCGAAGAGAGACCGCAGCATGAGCGTCGCCTGGAGGCCGGTGTTGGTGAGGCCCTCGGAGATCGTGTGCGGGCTCCCCGGTCGCGAGAAGAACCGCACCAGTGCGCTCAGGTTCCCGTCGTCGGTCGTGAACTGCTCGATCAGCGGCGGCAGCCACACCACGAACGCGATCGCGCCGCTCGCGCCCGCCGCACGACGAATCGTGCGGCCCGTGCGGTCGGCGAGCGGATCCGCGGCGCGCCGCTGTCGGACCACACCCACCGCGACGCCGAACCCGACGGCCACCCCGACACCCGGCGCGAGCCCGACGTGCGTCTGCACTGCGAACGACGCGACGAGTGCGAGCCACGGTCCCGCCCACCAATCCCGGCACGCGACCGACCAGGCGAGGAGCAGGACGACCACGAACGGAACGAGCGTGACGCTGGGGTTCCAGATGTCGAACGGAACGGGGTCGATCGCCACCAGGTACGCAGTCAGCAGGACCGACGCCCACATCAGGAGCGGACGCCCACCCCGTCGGTACGCGAGGACGAGGATCCCGACCACCGCCGTGGCGTTGATCGCGACGGCGCCGAGCACGAGCGCGACGGTCCCGTCGCCGAAGACGACGCTCCACGCGTTGAGCACGTACGAGTACAGCGGTCCGGGGTGGTGCCAGTAGAAGCGCGAGTACGAGCCCAGGAGCACGGGAGCCCGCCAGGCGTCGATCGCACTGATCCCGATCAACGCACGATCGCCGAACAGGGCACCGGCCGGGAATCCCGTGCGGATGATCGACCAGGCCGCCACCACGAACGGGCTGAGCGCCAGCAGCGCGACTGCGAGCGTCGTCAGGCGACGGCTCCGCGTCGGCGCCGATTCGGCTCCCGCCGCGTCGTAGGGGCGCGGATCGACCGGCAACGCGTCCGGGGACGCGACGGGGCCGAGCTGCTCCGCGATGGTCACGGTCAGCAATCGACCGTTCCGAGGTCCCGATTGAGGCTTGGAGCTCCCGAATCAGTTCGATGCCGGGGTGTAGACCACCTCGGCCGATCTCACCGTGAGTGACGACTCTGTCCCGGCCGCCTGGGAGTCGCCTCGACGATGCGCCTCGTACTGGTCGACGGACGCGAAGCACTGATCCCAGATGTGGCTCCAGTCGGGCCGGCCCCCGAGATCGGTCTCGCCGTCGAACCATCTCGTCGCCATCGTGTTCTCGGCCAGGATCGACTCGCTCCACCCGTCGTCGGCGGCCGCGACCGCCTGCGCCGCAGCGGCGGCCTCGTTCGGATCGGTGAAGTCGAGCAGGAGCAGCCGCCGGAGCGCCACGGGGCCGAGCGGGCGTACGCGGTCGACGGTGTATCCGATCAGGCCCGCACCGAAGGAGTTCGGGGTGGTGATGCGCTCGGGACAGTCGGGCAGGAGGAACCGGTCGAGGAGCGCGGCATGGTAGGGGTGCGTCATGTACGTGGTCGCGTACGCGCCCACCGACGCGTAGGTGGTCTCCCACACGAGCTCGATCGGTCCGTCGGCGACATTCGTCCCGACCGCACAGCGCGTGATCCCCGGGATGAATCGATCGCAGTCTCGCATCGCGCGCCAGAGGCGCTCGCGCGCGGTCGCGGGAGCCTCGGACGCGACCGTGAACATCTCCCACCTGCGGATGGCGGGTCCGTGGTCGTCGGGTGCCGGACCAGCGAGCAGCTCGTCGGCGTAGAAGCGTCGGGTCCCGCGGCGCCGGAGTGCCGCCAGCGCGGTCCCATAGGCGTGATAGCGCGGATCGAACATCAGGTTCCGCCGGATGCGGTTCCACTCGACGAAGTCGGTGCACGTCCACACCGTCATCACCTCGCCGTCGTCATCGAGGTCGGGCGCGACACCGCACGACTCGAACGACGCTCCCGCGTCCTCCATGATCGGCACTGCATCTCCGCGCACGAGGGCCACCAACGCCTCGACATCCGGCGGCGCGACGTGGTGCACGTCGACGAGACGCAGCGTCACGTTCCGCAGACCTCGCGTGCCGCGACGACGGGATCCTGGTCGAAGCGGAACTGGAACGAGCGCACCGCCTCGACCAGATTCGTCGGCACGTCGCCGATGCTCCACGCGCCGTCGGTGCTGTCCAGGAGCCGCTCGAGCCCACCGCACGCCAACGCTCGCCGGGCCGCCGCCACCTGCGTCGAGGTCATGCGCTCGGGGCGAGGTGCATCCCGCGCCGCGTACCGTGCGAACGTCCAGACGTCGGGCAGCGCCTTCTCGTGACCCGGCCGGCCGCGGGTACCCAACCGCAGGTGGCCGGCCACCACATCGGCGAGCCCGTGGTCGTCGACGACGTCGACAGTGGTGCCGGCGGCGTAGCCGTAGAGCCCGAGGTTCTCTCCTGATGCGACCGGGCGCGTCGATGCTCCCGCCCGGAGGGGTACGACGGTCGCATGGTGCAGACCCTGGAGCACGAGCACCGGTGCATCCTCGCGCGCCACCTGCCGCCGCAGCGCCAGGCCGTCCTGCGCCCATGGGTCGTGCTGCAGGTAGTCGTCGATCGTGACCGGGTGCGACGACGACGAGTGCCGCGTGTAGAAGAGGCGCTCGTCACCGATGCCGGTGCTGCCCGCGAGCGCCTCGACGGCACCCTTCGGGCCCGCGTGCAACGCGGCACGCGAATACGGAGGGCGCAAGACGAAGATCGCAGCGATGGCCCACACCACCAGCACCCCGGCGGCCATCCGGGCCGCGCCGCGGACGGCCACGACGCTCGCCGGCAACAGCACCACGAAGAACGCGGGCAGCAGCAGGCGAGCGTGCATGAAGTCGCCACCGACGCGTACGACGTAGAGCGCGTGCACCACGCCGGTGCCGGCGACCACCGCCGAGAGCACGACGAATCGCGACGTCGCCCGGCCACTCCTGCGACGCACTTCCAGCCACCACAGCGCACCGAGCACCAGGACGGGGAGCACGAGCGCATAGGAGCCGACGAAGTCGACCAGGTACCGAGCGCCCTGCGACCAGTTCGACAACGACGCTTCCTTCGCCATCGCGGTGTTGGGCACGAGGCTGGCGAAGTACGCCATGCGCGCCAGTTCGGCGACGACCGGCGCCACGGCGGCGAGCAGCACGATCCGCCGCGCCTCCGCCCGCGGTGACAGCAGTGCCAGCGCGAGCACGAAGCCGACGCTGAACACGAGGAAGTCAGGCCGCACCAACGGACCGAGCCCGAGCACGACCGGCACGTACCACGGGACCCGCACCGGGCGGTCCGGAGTGGTGTGGGCGGCGATGCGTCCACAGAGCAGCCACCAGCCAGCGCCGAGCCAGAGGAGCGCGAGCCCGGTCTCGAGCCCGCTGGTGGCGAAGTCCCACGCCGGCGGGACGCTCACGTACGCGAGGGCCCCGAGGGGCAGGAACACACCAGTGACGCCGATCGTCCGCAATGCCCGCCGGGTGCCGAACACCGCGAGGACGACTGCACCCGCGGTCGAGAGCAACCCGGTGATGGCGGCGATCCACTCCAGGCGGAACGGTGTGACGACGTCGAGGAACGCGAGGAGCGCGACCCAGGCCGGACTGGTGCCGGTCTCGACCCGCTGACCCGCGTTGAACACGGGCCCGTGTCCCTCGAGCAGCTGGCGCACGACTCGGAGGTTGATGAAGCCGTCGTCTGCTGTCCATCGTCGCTGCCATCCGCAGCACAGGATGACGACCGCCGGGACGAGGAGGAGCGCGAGGGTCAGGACGCGACGTGACGTCGCCGGCGGCTCAGCGTGGAGAGGATCGGGCTCGGCAGCACGTGATCCCGGACGTGGTCCACCACCGTTGTCGAACGTCGTCGCCCTGCTGGCCTCGGCGACCGGCGGGATGGTGTGCACAACGTTCAGACGGCAGCGCGCAGCTCCCGCTTTAGCTCGGTGATCTCGTCGCGCAGACGCGCTGCCTCTTCGAACCTGAGGTTGGTCGCGGCGTCGTGCATCTCGTCCTGCAGCGTCTGGATGAGCCGGCCGAGATCGTCGGGCGGCACGTCGGAGAGGTCGAACACCGCCGACCGCTGGGGCTGGCGCCCTCTGCCTCTCCCCCGCCCCCGGCTGCTCTGCTTCGCGTCGCCATCGGATCCGCGCAGCATCTCGAGGATGTCGGTGACCTGCTTGCGCACGGTCTGGGGGTCGATCCCGTGCAGCTCGTTGTATTCGAGCTGGGCCTTCCGTCGACGGTTGGTCTCGGAGATCGCGAAGCGCATCGAGTCGGTCATCTGGTCGGCGTACATGATCACCTGACCCTCGACGTTGCGGGCCGCACGCCCGATGGTCTGGATCAGCGACGTCTGCGAGCGGAGGAAGCCCTCCTTGTCGGCGTCGAGGATCGCGACCAGCGACACCTCCGGCAGGTCGAGGCCCTCACGCAGCAGGTTGATGCCGACGAGCACGTCGAAGTCGCCGAGGCGCAGACCGCGCAGGATCTCGACCCGTTCCAACGTGTCGACCTCGCTGTGCAGGTAGCGCACGCGCATGCCCAGCTCGAGGAGGTACTCGGTGAGGTCTTCCGCCATCTTCTTGGTGAGGGTGGTGACGAGCACGCG
>DASXXX010000354.1:0-5309 GCA_036502765.1 Acidimicrobiia bacterium
CGCGCAGTTGGGCGTGTTCGAGATCAAGTGGGGGATCGTCCCCGACATGTGCGGCACGCAGCTGCTCCCGCGCCTGGTCGGACCCGACGTGGCGAAGGACCTGATGTTCACGGGCCGGGTCGTCACCGGCGCCGAGGCGCACGCGCTCGGGCTGGTGACCCGCATCAGCGACGACCCGCGCGCCGATGCGCTCGAGCTCGCCCACGAGATCGCCTCCCGCAACCCCGACGCGATCAAGGTGATGAAGCGCCTGGTCGACGCGTCGTGGACGTTGTCGTTCGACGACGGCGTCCGCGAGGAACACGATCAGACCGAAGGCATGATCGGGTCGAGGAACCAGCTCGAAGCCGTCGTCGCCAACCTCGAGCAGCGTCCGGGTCGGTTCGAGGACTGACCCGCTTCTCGGTGCCGCTACTTGTTGCGGCGGAACCAGCGCTTCTTCTTGGGCGGCATCTCGAACTCGATGTCGATCTCGCCGGGGAGCAGCGGAGGTGCACCAGCCGCCGGGGCGCCTGCGACCGGGGCGTCGGCCGGCGCAGCGGCCTCCGAGGGTGGCGCAGCTTCGGAGGTGCCGTTGGTGTGCGTGCCATTGGTTCCGTTGGTGCCCTTGGTGGATGCCCCATTGGTGCCGTTGCCCGGCGTGCCGTTGCTCACGGCAGTGGTCTCGGCCCGCCAGCGGACCTCTTCCACCGATGCCGACACCACGGTGCCCGCGACCGGTGTGGCCGTGCGCGGCGGCGCGGTGGGCATCATCGACTGGAGATCGGCTGGGCGGGACGGCCCTTGCGGACGCGCGCCACCGGGAGCCGGGGTGGCCGGTGCGGCGGCCGCCGGCGGCTCGGGCTTCGGCTTGGCGGCCTCGACGGCGATCTTCGCCGCGGCGGTGAGGGCCTCGGCTTCGTCGCGCATCTTCTTGGCCTCGGCTTCGGCACGTTCGACGATCTGACGCGCTTCGGCGTTGGCCCGCTCGAGCACTTCGGCGGCCTTGCGCTCCATCTCCTGCTCCGCGCCGTCACGCACGCGGGCAGCGTCGGTGGCGGATGCGGCACGCGCGTCGGCGACGACCCGCGCCGCTTCCTCGCGCGCCGCCTCGAGGAGCAGCGAGCGTTCTTCGTCGAGCCGACGGAGAAATCCGGTGACCTCTTCGTTGGCCGCGCTGCGAATCGTGGCGGCCTCGAGCATGGCCGCGCCGATGATCTCGTCGCGGCGCGAGCGCGCTTCGATCTCGGCGTCGCGCGTGACGCGCGCGGCCTTCAGTTCGGCTTCGGCGAGCACGGCGCGCGATTCGGCGTCGGCCGTGTTGCGCTGCTCGGCGGCGACCTCAGCGGCGGCCGCGGCGGCGTCGGCGCGACCCTGTTCCAGGATCTGTGCGACCTCGGCACGCGCGTCGGCGCGGATCGCGGCGGTTTCCTCGGCGGCCGACGCGTGCGCGGCCTCGCGGATCTGCGCGGCGGCCGCCTCGGCCGACACCAGCTCGAGCTGCGCGGTGAGCCGCGCCTGGCGCAGGGTGGCGACGGCCTTGCGCCGCAGCCGCTTGATCTGCTTCTTGGGGCTGCCGCCCTTGCCGGAGTTCTGGTGCTGCGCCATCGTGGGCCCAGGTTACGGACTGCCGGCCTCCGAGACGTGCATATCCGAGCGACCGCGCGGGAGCGTCTCGAGCGGGCAGACTGCCCGGCGTGCCTCGCCTGCTCGCGCTCGCTGTCGCGGTCGTCGCGCTGATGCTCGGCACCGCCGCGCCGGCACCAGCGGCCGATCCCGCACCGGCTGCTCCGCCCGCCGGTCCGGGCGGTTCGGTGGCGTGGAGCCCGACCGGACGCCAGGCCCTCGGTCGCGCGCTGCTCTACACCGGCTCGGCCAACGGCGCGTTCGTGGCGTGGATGGACCCGCAGCTCACCAAGCTCGCGGTCGTGCCGGGCACCGGTGACCCGCTCGGCTCGCCGTGGGGCGGTCAGGTGTCGCCCGCGCAGCAGCCGTTCCTCGTGTCGTCGTTCAACGGCGGCTTCAAGTGGGGTGACTTCGACGGCGGCGTGATCGCGTTCGGCAACTCGTACCGCAGCCCCGTCGGCGGGGAAGCATCGATCATCGCCTACGACGACGGCAGCTACACGGTCGGCGCGTGGGGACGCGACAACGACCCGGCCAAGCAGGTCGTCGCGCTCCGTCAGAACCTCGGCATGCTCGTCGACGGCGGCGCGCCCACGCCGGCGGCGTCGAACCCCGGTGCCTGGGGCGCGTCGGTCGCGGGGGTCGCGACGGCGCGCGGTGCCGTCGGCGTTGATGCGAATGGCGGTCTGGTGTGGGCCGGCGGACGGGTCAGTCCGCTCGATCTCGCCAACGCACTCGTCGCCGCGGGCGCGGTGCGTGGGATGCAGCTCGACATCAACCCCGATTGGGTCGGCTTCAATTCGTACGACGTGGGTCCCGACAACGTCGCGCACGGCAACGGCGTCTACGGCGCCACCGGTGCGAACCGCTACCTCAGCCCCGACGGGCGCGACTTCGTCGCGGTGTTCGTGCGCGGCACCGTCGTTCCCGGCGCGACCGCCACCCTCGGCACCGGCGCGCTCGCGACCTCGGTGAAGGTGAAGTAGCGCCGTCGCGCGCGTCAGGCGAAGTTGAAGCCCGGGTGCGTGCCGGTGGAGAGCATGCCGAGGAAGCCGCCGTCGACCCAGAGCGCCTCACCGGTCACGTAGCTGAAGCGCGGACTGTTGAGGCACACCATCGGCCACGCCTGCTCGGCCGGGTCGGAGTAGCGATGGATGACGCCGAGTGCGTTCTCGACGACGTCCTTGCCCGCCGCCTCTTCGAACGCCGGCATCATCGCGGTCTTGGTCGGCCCGGGGTTGAGGCAGTTGAGGCGCACACCCGTCTCACCGAACATCGCGCACGTGGCCGCGACCCATTGGTTCATCACGACCTTCGACATGCGGTACCCGCCCATCGGGAACGCGATCTCCGGGTTGGCCTCGCACCAGGCGACACCTTCCTCGAACGTCTCGGTGGCGAGCAGCGGCGCGTAGTTCTCCAGCTCCTGCTGCCAGCCGACGCCCGCGCCCGACGCGATGCACGCCACCGCGCCACCCTCGGGGATCTTCGGGAGCAGTCCCTCCATCAGCGTGCGGGCGCCGATGAAGTTCACGATCCCGGTCTGCAGATCGGTGAACGGCGGCCCGGGGAGTCCCGCGCAGCTGAACACCGCGTCGATCGGCCCGTCGATCTGCTCGACGACCGAGTCGATCGACGCGTGGTCGAGCAGGTCGAGCTCGATCGAGGTCTTGACCGGGGTCGAGACCGGCTTGAGGTCGAGTGCGGTCACGTTTGCGCCGAGCTCGTGGCAGATGCGAGCGACCTGCTCACCCATGCCCGAAGCGGCGCCGGTGACCACCGCGTGCTTGCCTTCGTATCCGAGAACGTCGTCCATTGGGCTGAGACTAACTACGGCACGTGATGCACGCCACCTGATCGGGTTGACGGCTGATCGGGTTGACGGCCGATGGGGTACACCGGTGCCATGCGCATCAGCAGCGTTGTCGCCCGCCCCCTCCTTGCGGGCATGTTCGTCTACGGAGGGCTCGACGCGTTCCGCAACCCGGCGGGCAAGGTGCCGCGCGCCGAGAAGGTCGCGCCCGACATCGCCGGCCTCGTCGGCATCGACGCCGACACCGAGCAGCTCGTGCAGTTCAACGGCGCGGTCCAGGTGGCTGCGGGCATCACGCTCGCCCTCGGGGTGCTGCCGCGGCTCTCGGCACTGATCCTCGCCGGCTCGCTGGTGCCGACGACACTCGCCGGGCATCGCTTCTGGGAAGAGGAAGACGACGCGGCCCGCGCGCAGCAGACGATCCAGTTCCTCAAGAACCTGGCGATGTTCGGCGGGCTGCTGCTGGTGATCGAGCACGGCTGATCGCGTGGAGCGCGCACGACTCGCGGCGGTCGACGACGCGGGGGTGCTCGCGCAGTTGCTGCACGACTTCAACACGGAGTTCGACACGCCAACGCCCGGGGTTGCCGTGCTCACGGCGAGCCTGCGCGCGCTGCTCGGGGCCGAGGCGACCTTCGCATTCCTCGTCGGCGCGCCGGCGGTGGGCATGGGACTGGCCACCCTGCGCCCGAACGTCTGGTACGACGGCCCCGTCGCATTGCTCGACGAGCTCTACGTCGTTCCGGACCGACGCGGTCAGGGCATCGGGACCGCGCTGATCGAGCTGCTGATGACGGAGTGCAGGGCGCGGGACGTCCGGCTGATCGAGATCAACGTCGACGAGAGCGATGTCGACGCCGGGCGCTTCTACCGGCGTCACGGCTTCTCCGACGTGCATCCCGACTCGGGCGAGCGAGCGTCGTACTTCGCGCAGGAGCTCAGCTGAGCGTCTAGTTGTGCTGACCATGGACGTTGTTGACGGTCCACGGTTCTGAGGAGCCTCCGAGGGAGGGTGTGGGTGCTGAAACTCGCACCCAACCCCGGAGGCTGTTGTGCACGCTAACGCCAGGTTGAATCTGCATGGTCGACGGTTGTTGATCTCACGGATCCAGCAAGGTCGTCCGGTTGCGCATGTCGCGGACGAGCTCGGGATCTCGCGTCAGACCGCGTACAAGTGGTGGGGCAGGTGGCGTCGCGAAGGCGATGGCGGGTTGCGGGATCGTTCGAGTCGACCACGGTCGTTTCCGAACCAGACATCACGTCAGCTCGAGCGTCGCGTCGAGCGGTTGCGTCGGTCTCGCAAGCTGGGCCCGGCACGCATCGCGGGCATCGTCGACATGCCGGCATCGACCGTGCATCAGGTGTTGTGTCGTCAAGGGTTGAACCGCTTGGCGTGGATGGATCGCCCGTCAGGGACAGTGATCCGCCGTCAGATCGTCCACGACCGGCCCGGGGAACAGGTTCAGATCGACGTGAAGAAGCTGGGGCGGATCCCACCTGGTGGTGGTTGGCGTGTCTGGGGTCGCGGCAACGTCATCGAGTCGCGTGCCACGCAGGTCGGTTACGCGTTCGTGCACACCGCGATCGACAGTCACACCCGACTCGCGTACAGCGAAGTCCTCGCGGACGAGAAAGGGCTCACCGCGGTCGGGTTCTACACGCGGGCGCATGCTTGGTTCGCTGAGCTTGGTGTCACGATCGCTGTCGTCCAGACCGACAATGGTGCCTGCTACAAGTCGTTCGCGTTCCGCGACGCGGTCGAAGCCACCGGGGCTCACCATCACCGGCTCCCACCCCGACGACCGCAATGGAACGGCAAAGTCGAACGGTTCAACCGCACCCTCGTCGAGGAATGGGCCTACGTCCGCGTCTACCGCTCAGAACAAGCGCG
>DASXXX010000355.1:0-5959 GCA_036502765.1 Acidimicrobiia bacterium
CGCGGGCACGTTCTCGATGCCCGCCCGCCGGGCGCGTTCCTGCGCGCCACCGACCACGAACGGGGGGAAGCGCAACCCTCGGCGCACCAGCAGCGCTGACGCACCCTTCGGGCCGCCGAACGTATGGCCCGTGATCGAGCAGAGGTCGGCACCGAGGACGCCGAAGTCGACCGGCACGTGGCCCGCCGCCGCGCATGCGTCGACATGCACGACGGCGTCGGTGCCGGCGTGGACGAGCTCGACGATCTCGGCCGCGGGTTGGAGGGTGCCCACCTCGTGGTTGGCGAGTTGGATCGACACCAGCGCGGTGTCGGGTCGTACTGCGTCGGCGACCGCGCGCGCGTCGAACCGGCCTTGGCCGTCGACGCCTATCGTGGTCGCGTCGTCGGTGGCCCGCGCGATGGCGTCGAGCACCGACGAATGCTCGACCGCGGTGGTGACGACGTGGCTGCCGCCCGCGCGTGCGAGCGCGCCGAAGACCGCGGTGTTCACCGCTTCGGTACCGGTGGCGGTGAAGACGACCTCGCGCGGCCGGGCACCGAAGCGCGCGGCCACCTGCTCGCGCGCGCCCTCGACCGCGATCCGGGTGGCGTGGCCCTCGGCATGCAGGCGGCCGGGATCGGCGTGGTGTTCCCGCAGGAAGGGGAGCATGGCCTCGAGCGCAACTGGGCGCAGGGGTGATGTCGAGGCGTGATCGAGGTAGGCGCGCGCCATGGTGGCGAGGTCAACCGACCTTGTCAGACCCGGGTGACGCAGTGATCGCCGCCGCCGGGGCGGCTGGTCTGCAACTCCGGTGACGTCTCGCCGTAGAGGCCGGCAAGCATCCCGCGGATCATGCCGCGGTCGAGCGCGCACACGACGTGCGGGTACTGCTGCGCGGTCTCGCCGAACGGGCAGCACTCCGACACGATTGTGAGCCGGCCGTCATGCGCCTCCGCGTGCGCGGCAAACCCGTGCGCGGTGAGCGCGTCGGCCACCGCGGCGAGCGCGGCCCGTACGGAGCGGTGGCCTTCGGTGGGATCCATGCGCGACGCGAGCGTGGTGCCGTACTCGAAGCCGACTTCGTCGGCGAGCACCTCGGCCTGCGCGGGGCCGAGCGTGTCGAGCGCGCGCGCGAGCAACCCGGCGAGGAGGTCGTCGTGCTTGAGGGGGAGCGCGAGCGTGGCGTCGAGCGGACCCGCGAGATAGCGCTTCGACGGACGTCCCGCGGCGCGCGCGGAGCCGTCACCGCCCTTGCCCTGGACGGCCCTGCCCACCTCGACCACGAGGTACCCACCGCCGGTGAGCTTCTCGAGGTGGTGCCGCGCCACGTTGGGGTGGAGGTCGAACTGCTCGGCCACCGCCCCGGCGGTGACCCCGGCGGTCGCGGCGTCGCGTGCGAACAGGTAGATCTCGCGGCGGGTGGGGTCACCGAAGGCGTTCGTGACCGCGCTCACCACCGAGTTGAACTCGTCTGCGGTGAGGGCTTCCGGGTCCATCGCTCCTATTCTACCTATCCACGTAGTGGAAATCCGCGGGAGCCCTTTGATGCCCACACCGACGCGTTCGAGCCCGCCCGAGCCGCTCGACCTCCAGGCCGCCCTGGCTGCGGTGCAGGAGCCCGAGCTGCGGCGTTCGATCGTCGAACTGGGCATGGTGCAGGGCGTGGCGGTCGACGGCAAGACCGCGGTCGTGGCGGTCGCCGTCCCCCTTCCCGGCGACGACTCCCGGGCCGAGCTGCGCCGGCGCATCATCGAGTCGGTGGGCGAGGTGGAGGGCATCGAGCGGATCGACGTCGACCTCCGCGACATGACCGAGGACGAGATCGCCGCGTTGGGTCGACTGCTCAAGGGGGTTGCGCCGGTCAACCCGTTGCAGGTCGTCGACGCGTCCCAGGCGCAGCAACCTCCACCGCGCATCAACCCGTTCACCGACTCCCGCACCCGCATCCTCGCGGTGTCGTCGGGCAAGGGCGGCGTGGGCAAGTCGTCGGTCACCACCAACCTCTCGATCGCGCTGGCCAACCGCGGGCTGCGCGTCGCCGCAGTCGACGCCGACGTGTGGGGATTCTCGATGCCGCGCATGCTCGGCATCAGCGCGCCCCCTGGTCTCATCGACGACGTCATCGTCCCGCCGGAAGCGAATGGCGTCCGACTCATCTCGATGGGCTTCTTCGCCCGTGAGGACCAGGCCGTCATCTGGCGTGGGCCGATGCTGCACAAGGCGCTCGAGCAGTTCCTCACCGACGTGTACTGGGGTGAGCTCGACTACCTCGTCGTCGACATGCCGCCGGGCACCGGTGACATCTCGTTGTCGATCGCGCAGTTCCTGCCGCGCGCCGAGGTGCTCGTGGTCACCACGCCGCAGCCGGCCGCGCAGCGCGTGGCGGTGCGCGCGGCGGCGATGGCCGAGAAGGTCGACCTGCAGGTGATCGGCGTGGTCGAGAACATGTCGTGGTTCACCGGCGACGACGGCACGCGCTACGAGCTGTTCGGCCGCGGCGGTGGCGAGGAGCTCGCCGACGAGCTGAAGGTGCCGTTGCTGGCGCGCATCCCGCTCGTGCCCGCACTGCGCGAGGGTGGCGACGTCGGCCGCCCCATCGTGGTCGTCGACCCCGACGGCGAAGTGAGCCAGGTCTTCCGCGACCTCGCCGAGCGCATCGACACCGACCTCGCGCCGAAGCGGATCTACAACCCGCAGCTCAAGATCAACTGACGCCGTCGACCGGGCTGGTGAGCTCGTCGAGCAGCGTCCGACGCAGCTCGGCGTCGAACTTGTACGGCGCGTAGAACGAGAGCCGGGTCGCCACACCGGCCCAACGTTCGCGCAGCTCGCGGGCGACGGTCGGGACATCGCCCACGGCGGCGAAGGTGCGGACCATGTCGTCGTCGATCAGGTCGCCCATCTCCACCCACTTCCCCTCCTTCGAGAGGCGGGTGAGCTCCGGCTGCAGGTCGCCCCACCCGTGGTGGTCGAGCACACCGCGGTACGCCGGCGTCGACGCGTAGAACGCGATCTGCTGCTTGGCGCCCCGGACGGCCTCGGCGAGGTCTTCCTCGTTGTCGGCGACGCACGTGAACGCGGGCCCGGCGATGTCGAAGTGGTCCAGTTCCGCCTCCCCGAGACCGCCCTCTCCAAGACCGCTGTGCCCACCGGCGGCGCGGCCACGCTCCAGCGCAGGGAGCGTCACCTCGCGCAGGTACGACGGGGTCGTGAAGCCGTGGAAGAAGAAGCCGTCGCACACCTCGCCGGCGACCTCGGTCATGAGCGGTCCGACGCCCGCGAGGTACACCGGCGGCGGTCCCCACTCGTGCGCAGGCGGCGAGAAGAACGGCGTCATGAGTGTGTGCGTGTAGAAGTCGCCGCGGAAGTCGAGCTTGGTGCCGTCCTGCCAGCACGCCCAGATGGCGCGCAACGCGTTCACGAACTCGCGCATGCGCGGCGCGGGATGCGACCACGGCATCGAGAAGCGGCGTTCGATGTGCGGCTTCACCTGTGAACCGAGCCCGAGCACGAAGCGGCCGCGCGTGTAGCGCGCCAGGTCGTAGCTCGTCGTTGCCAACGTCATCGGCGTGCGACCGAACGCGATCGCGATCGACGTGCCCAGCGACACCCGTTCGGTGACCTCGGCCGCCTGCACGATCTGGAGGAACGGATCGTGCATCGTCTCGCCGGTCCAGAGCCCGGCGTAGCCCGCGGCTTCACCCGCGGCAGCGGTGGCGCGCACGTCGTCGAACCCACCGAGCATGCCGTCGATCAGCATTTCAGGACTTCTCCTCGGCGGACGGCTCGACCAAGGCCGGCTCGATCAGGGACGTCCGCAGCAATGCCAACTCGCCGTCGCTGAGACCGTGACCGAGCATGTACGGCTCGAACCCGCCGTGTTCGGTGCGCAACCACGTGAGCGTCTCGCGCATCGTCTGGGCGTCGGCGGTCATGAAGCGCGCCGCGGGCGGACGACCCGTGTCGGTGGCGCGCTGCATCGCGCGTTCCTTCAGTGCTTCGAGCGCGGCCTCGGTCGCCGCGTAGTCGGCGACGATCTCCTCGTCGTCGACCTCGAGCAGCCCGAGCACGGTCGCGGCGATGAGGCCGGCGCGATCCTTGCCCGCGGCGCAGTGGAACACGAGGGGATGGTTGGCAGGCTCGGCGATGATCTGCAGCACCTCGACGAACTCGCTGCCCGCAGTCTCGAGCAGGAAGCGGTAGAGGTCGAAGAGCGACATCGTCTCCCAGTCGAACCCGGCCTGTTCGCGCTTCTCGGGATCGATGAGCGGGACGTGGTGGATGGTGACGCCGGCGTCGGCCATCGGCTGGTTGGGGAACGCGTCGACCTCGGCCACCCCGCGTAGGTCGACGACGGTGAGCACGCCGCGTTCCTCGACCAGGTGCACGACGTCGTCGGGCGCGGCGTGGGCGAGTGAGTCGCTGCGGAAGACCCGTCCGCTCCGGGTGACTCCGTCACCCGCGGGGTGCCCCCCGAGGTCGCGGAAATTCACCAGACCGGAGATGTCAGAACTGGGGGAGTCAGCCATCGTCCGGAGGCTATTCGCGTGCCGAGAAGTAGCTTCCGGGCCGTGAGCGCGCGCGTGCTGGTGATCGGCGGGACGGGGCCGACGGGGATCCCGCTCCTGCAGGGCCTGGTCGAGCGGGGCCACGCGGTGACCATCCTCCACCGGGGCACGCACGAGCGCGACGAGACGCCCGCCGCGGTCGAGCACCTCCACGCCGATCCCTACGACGAGGACGCGACCCGCGCCATCCTCGCCGGGCGCACGTTCGATGTCACCTACGTGATGTACGGACGGCTCCGCATGCTCGCCGCGCTCCTCCGGGGTCGGACCGGACGCGTGATCTCCGTGGGGGGTGTCCCCGCGTACCGCGGGTGGATGAACGCGTGGCTGCACGACCCGCCGGGGCTCCCCGTGCCCGTCGGTGAGGACGCGCCGACCGTCGCCGAACCCGCGGAGGACGAGAAGGGCTACCGCATCGTGCGGACCGAGGAGGCGGTGTTCGAGCACCACCCCGACGCCACGCACTTCCGCTACCCGTACGTGTACGGGCCGTACCAGCTCACGCCGCGCGAGTGGATCGTGGTGCGGCGCGTGCTCGACGGCCGTCGCCGCATCGTCGTCGCCGACGACGGCCTCACCCTGCACCACCACGGCTACACCGAGAACATCGCCCACGCGCTGCTGCTCGCGCTCGAACAGCCCGATGCGGCAGCGGGGAGGCTGTTCAACATCGCCGACGAGGAGGTGCTGTCGGTCCGTCAGGTCGTCGAGATCATCGCCGCCGCGCTCGACCACGAGTTCGACGTGGTGTCGATGCCCTACGACCTCGCGGTGCCGGCCCGGCCGTTGCTGGCGCAGCCGCTCCCCACGCACCGCGTGCTCGACGTGTCGCGCGTGCGGACCGAGCTCGGCTACCGCGACCTGGTACCGGCGCGGGAAGCCGTCGCCCGGACCGCACGCTGGCTGCGTGATCATCCGCTGGGCGGCTCCACCGAGGAGCACACGCTCACCGATCCCTTCGACTATGACGCCGAGGACCGGCTGGTCGACGCGTGGCTGGCGGCGCGGGCCACGGTCCCCGCGTTCGACGGCGAGTCGGAGCCGCGGTGGGGTCTCGCGTACAGCGGCCCCGGCGGCCGTCCGCGGTCGCGCAGCAGCTTCGAGGACTGAGGCCCCCGTGAACTGGAGAGGGGGGAGCGGCACTAGATTCGGCCGCATGGAAATTCACATCGGTGTCGTCCACACGCCCAAAGAGCTCAGCCTGGAGCTCGACGGAACCGCCGACGAGGTGGTCGCCACCATCGACAAGGCGCTGTCCGGCGACACCGCGGTGGTGTGGCTGACCGACACCAAGGGTCGCCGCGTCGGCATCCCGGCCAGTCGGATCGCCTACATCGAGGTCGACGAAGACGGGGCCAACAAGCGCGTCGGCTTCGGCCGTTAGCCCCACGCCCGTCAGAGGCGGTATG
>DASXXX010000356.1:0-49971 GCA_036502765.1 Acidimicrobiia bacterium
GACGTGTGCGACGAGGTCGTCACCCTGCAGCACGGGAAGCTGGTCCACCGAACCAGACACGGAACCGCGAACGGCGATCCGGACGACCGGCAGGCGCACGAGGCGGCAACGTGACATCGGCGGAGCTGCCGGAGTGACCGAAGGTTCCCGTCGCGGCAAGGTGATCGTCTGCACAGAGCGCCCCGTGCACGTACCGTGCGTCGCATGGTCGGTGCCGAACCGACAAGCGTTCTCGTCGCCGAGCCGCGCGCGCACTATCCGAACGGGCACTTCCCGAACCGGTGCGCGGAGCTCGCAACGGCGTACGCGGAGCTCGGGTACCGCGTCGAGCTGCTGACCAGTCTGGGTTGGGCTCGCGACCAGACGTACCCGACGCCGCCGTTCACGGTGCGGCGCTGGCGGAGATGGGCGCGGCGCCTCCGCCGCAAGTACCACGATCCGTGGCTGTTCACGGTGTTGCTCGCGATCGAGGTACGGGCCTGTGTGCAGACGATGGTCCCGCGTCCCGACGTGGTGGTCGTGCTGGCGTGGGACGAGATCCCGACCCTGCTCGCCGCGATCGTGCCGCTCCACGAGCGCTGGCTGGTGAACCAGTTCCGTCGGTCGACGGCGCTGCCCCGCTCCGGCCTCGTCGACGAGGTCGCTCGGCGTCGTGAGCGACGTCGCCGTGCCGACGGGGGTGCCGTCCGCATCGTCGTTGCCCACGAACGGCTGCGAGCAACCTGGGTGGACGTCGCACCGTTCCTCGACCCGGTGGTCGCACCGGCGACAGGGGTCCGGCGCGCGGAGCCGATCCCCGATGCGCGTGCGCGGCTCGGACTCCCGAGCACGGCCAAGCTCGCGCTGCTGTTCGGCGAGGGCACGCTGAAGCGGCGTGACGTTGTGCTCGATGCGTTCGCCGACCTCGACGACTGGACGCTGGTGATGGGCGGCCCCGTCGCCGACGGGGTCGTGCCCGGTCCCGGCATGGCGACGTTCCCCGGCGTCGTCGACGACGACACCCGAGATCGGCTCTTCGCTGCCGCCGATCTCGTGGTGCTCAGCTTCGCTCCCGACTACCGCAACGAGTCCGGCACGCTGATGGATGCGATCGCGGCGGGCACGCCCGTGGTCTGTTGCGACGATGCCACGGTCGCGGAAGCGGTCGTCGCGCGCTTCCGCCTCGGTCCACTCTTCCGCGCCGGTGATGCGCGTTCGCTCGCCGACGCCGTGCGCGCCGCACCGGCGATGATCGATCCCGGCGATCTCGCGGCCGCGCGTCGTGAACACTCGAATCGTTCCGTGGCCCGCCGCCAGTTGCTCGTCATGGGTGTGGTCGCGCTCTGAGCAGACCGATCTGCTGCGCTCGCCACCGTTGTCCGTTGCTACGTTCATCTGATGGCATTGGACGCGCGCGCTCGTGCGATCGAGGCACTCGATCGATGCGCTCCGACGACGTCAATGCGGTTGCGGGCCCGATGGGGAGGTTCCCGCGAACCGGAACTGGCGATGCTCCCGACGGTGGTGGCTCCAAGCTCGACGGTCGTCGACATCGGCGCACACAAGGGCCTGTACTCCTACGAGCTGAGCCGGCTGGTCGGGCCGGAGGGTCGCGTCCACGCCTTCGAGCCGCAGGCGCGGCTCGCGCGGTATCTCCGACGTGCCTTTCGCGACGACGCTCGGGTCGTCGTGCACGAGAACGCGTTGAGTGACAGCAGCGGCGTCAGGACGCTCTCCATTCCCGACCGTGGGAAGGGTCTCGTGTTGGGCCACGCCACGCTCGAGGTGCAGCACGGCGCCCACAACGAGAGCGTCGAGACCCATTGCCTCGACGAGCTCGGACTGTCACCCAGCTACATGAAGATCGATGTCGAAGGCCACGAGCTGGCGGTGCTGAAGGGCAGCATGACGACGCTGGCACGCGCGCATCCCGTCGTGCAGATCGAGATCGTGCGTGACGGGCTCCAGTCATGCGAGAACTGCAGTGCGATCCTCGAGCTCTTCGACAGCCTCGGGTACCGAGCTTGTTTCGTCGACGAGCACGCAACCCTCCAGGGATTCGACGGCGCTCGCCTCCTCGTGCCCGATGATCCGATCGCGGATGACCGCTATGCCTACAACTTCGTGTTCACTCGGATCGACCAGCACTCAACCGCAGAGTGACCGGAGCTGGTTCCTCCGAGGCCAGAGGTTCAACGGTGCGCGTCACGCGGTTCGAGCACAATCCGATCATCCGCCCCGAGATGTTGCCGGGGCCGGACGGCGAGAACATCAACGGTCCCTCGCTCGTCCGCATGCCGGAATGGGTGACCGGCCGGCTGGGCGCCTACCACCTCTACTTCGCGCACCACCACGGGACGTACATCCGCTTGGCGCACGCCGACCGGCTCGAGGGGCCGTGGACGGTCCACGCGCCGGGCACCCTCCGGTTGGATCAGGCCGTCGGGTGTGTCCACCACATCGCCTCGCCCGACGTCCACGTCGACGACGACCGTCGAGAGATCCGCATGTACTTCCACGGACCGAGCGCCGACACGGCCACCCACCGCCAACGGACGTTCGTCGCCACGTCCTCCGATGGGATCGACTTCACCTCCACCGGCGAGATCCTCGGCAACCCGTACTGGCGCGCGTTCCGCCACGACGGCTGGTGGTACGCGATGGTGCAACACGGTCGTCTGTACCGTTCCCGCGACGGCCTGACGGCGTTCGAGGCCGGGCCAAGCCCGTTTCCGGGACGGACGCTGCGGTCGAAGGTCGCGCGGCGGGTGCGTCGCCGCGGACCGAGGTACACCACTCCTTCGCGCCATGTCGCCGTCGACGCGACCGACGATGGCCTCTGGGTGTACTTCACCGACATCGGCGACGCGCCCGAGCGAATCCGTCGTTCCTTCTGTCCGACGCCAGCTGACTGGGCGAAGTGGAAGACCTCGCGACCCATCGACGTGCTCCGACCCGAACACGACTGGGAAGGTGCCGACCTCGGGGTGCGCGCCTCGATCGCAGGCGAGGCGCAGGGGCCCGAGCACGCGCTGCGCGATCCTGCGATCTTCGTGGAGGACGGTCGCCGGTATCTCCTCTACTCGGTCGCCGGAGAGTCGGGCATCGCCCTCGCGGAGCTCCACGAGTGAGCCACATTGCGGAACTCCGGCGCAAGGCGAGCCGACTGCGACCGCGCCGTATTCGGCTCTATGGGATCGGTCTCGGACGCTCGGGGACGAAAAGCCTCGCGCACGTGTTCGGCGCGTACCGATCCGCGCACGAAGCCGGAGAGCACCGAATGGTGCCTTTGGCCACCGACGTGATCGAGGGCCGGCTTGCCGCGGACTCGGCGGCGCCGCTCGACGCGCTGCGACAGCGCGACCACCGCTATCGGCTCGAGGTGGACGTCGCACAGTTCCTGTCGCCGTTCGCGGGCACCCTGGCCACCTTGCATCCCGAAGCTCGATTCGTGCTGCTCCTCCGCGACTGCTTCTCGTGGCTCGACTCGCGCGTCGAGAAGATCTATCGGGACCGCCAGCGGCTTGATTCCCTCTGGGGTCCGTGGATCCATGCTCTCTACGCCAGCGCCGACGACCGTCACGCGCACGAGGAAGAGGTGCTGCGAACGGCCGGCCTCTACCCTGTCGCCGCCTACCTACGCGCCTGGGCCGCAGTCAACGACGGCATCCTCCGGACAGTGCCCGCCGATCGACTGCTCGTGGTGCGCACCGAAGACCTCAGTGGCTCGATCGATCGCGTCGCCGCGTTCGTCGGCGTCCCCGCGTCGAAGCTCATCGCGACCCACACCAATCAGGCGCCGCTCCGCACCGGCGTCCTCGCCGAAGTGCCGCCCGCGTTCATCGTCGCGCGCGCCCGGGAACTGTGCAGTCCGCTGATGGAACGCTACTGGGGGTCGGACTGGATCGACCTCGCCGACCGGCCCCCCACGTCGACCTGAACCGACACGACGATGAACACCGCCAGCGTCGCGGCGATCCCGAGCAGCATCCCGCCCACGACGTCGAGACTGCGATGCGCGCCGCCGACGACGCTGCCGACGGCCACGGCGAACACGAACCCGCCCGCCGCCGCGAGCGCGTACCACGACGACCTCCGGTCGCGCGCCAGCTCGAGCGTGCACACCACTACGGCCGCAGCGATCGCGGTGACGCCCGCAGTGTGGCCCGATGGGAACCCGGCCCCGAACGCACCCTCGAGCGCGGACCGCTCCGTCGCGCCGCGCTCGACGACGCTCTTGATCGCGAGCTCCGCCACGCCGGCGAAGAGGGGCGCGGCGACACACAAGAGCGCGAGATCGCTGCGCCGCCACACCCACCAGACGACCAACGCGGCCATGAGCGCCGCGGCGACGACGACCGGCGCCGACCCTGCACTGCGCACCCACTCCGCGAGCGCATAGCGCCACGCGCCCGGGTAGGCGCGGAGGTGCTGGTCGACGTGGTTGACCAGACGGGGTTGGCTCGCGCGTTGGGTGACGTACACGGTGAGCGCGGCAAAGGTGAGGACGACGGTCGCGCACGCGCCGACGAAGAGGCCCCGCAGCTCCCGGCGGGACCACAGTGTCGATCGAGTCTTCGTCATCGGTGCACCTCGGTGATCCCCGACAGTCTTGTCGTTCACGAGGTCCGACGGAAACGCGACGCTACGGTTCCTCGATGACGGGGGCCGAGCAACCGATCCCGACGCCACGGATCCTCATCGTGGAGGAACACGCGCACGAGAGCTCGGGGCATCTGCCCGTCCGATTCGCGCAGTTGGCGGGTGGGTACCACGAGCTCGGGTTCGCCGTCGACGCGCTCACCACCTGGGGCTGGAGCAACCAGGCTGACCAGGCGAGCGCACCGTTCACGGTGCACACCTTCGGGTTCGCCGCTCGTCAGCTGCGGCGCGTCGCCGGCCGCCTGCGCGGGACGAGCGGTGATTCGGCAGTACGCGAGCTCACTCGCCGCGCCGGCGACGCCCTGGCACTGGTCACGGCAGCCGCGGCCATCCGTTCCCGCGCTCGGTCGATGGCACCACACCCGACACTCGGCGTGATCATCGGTCGCTACACCGAGCCGGCAATCATGGCCGCCCTCGTGGGGCGAGGGAACTGGTTGCTCTTCCAGGTTCGGGCGGTCGAACGAACGATCCGCTGGAATTGGGCGCCGTTCGAAGGCTTCGTGTTCGCTTGTGCGCGGCGCGCCGAGCGCACTCGCCGACGGTCGGGGGGAAGCTTCCGCATCGCGGCACCGTCGCTCGAACGCAGCGACGAGTGGAGGAGGTACGTCCCGTTCCTCGACGCACAGGAGCTCCCGATCGCCGGAGTCCGAAGCCTCGAGCGCGAGGCCGACGGTCACCACGTGCTGGGGCTGCCAAGTGACCGTCGAATCGCGCTCTTCTTCGGGAGCGGGTTCGCGCAGGTGCCGGCGACCGTCATCGAAGCGTTTCGCGAGATCGACGACTGGCTCCTCGTCATCGCGGGACGGGTGGCCGACGACATCCCGTCGAGCGAGGTGCCCGCTGCCGTCCTCCTCCCGGGGTATCTCGACGACGCGACTCGCGACGTGCTCCTCGGCGTCGCCGACGTCATGGTCCTCTGCTTCGAGCGCGACTACCCCGCGAACTCGGGCACGTTGATGGACGCCATCTCGGTGGGGGTCCCCGTGGTGTGCTCCGACGCGTCGGCGGCAGCCGAGCTCGTCGAACGCTTCGACCTCGGGCCGGTCTTCACGGCGGAGGATCCCGACGCGCTGCGAGCGGCGATGGCGAGGGTGCCCGAACGGATCGACCCCGACGACCTGGCCCGGGCGCGCGCCACGCTCTCCAACGCGGCGGTCGCACGCGCGCAGCTCGAGGCATTCGGGATCTCCGCACCGTGTTGAACGGCGAGCGAGACTTCGAAGCTCAGCTCGAGCGGCGTGCCGTACCGCTGGCACTCGCGGAGTGCGCGCTCGCACTCGGGTTGGGGCTCGTCACCCTCGGGACCAAGAGCCTCTGGAGCGACGAGACGTACTCCGCGTCGGTTGCGAGCGGCACGTGGCGATCGATGTGGGAGTCGTGGCGTCAGTGGGACGCGAACATGACCCTGTACGACGTGCTCCTCCGCGCGTGGCGCGCGCTCGGGACCAGCGACGCCTTCCTCCGGAGCCTGTCGGTGCTGTTCGCGACCGCGTCGGTGTTCGTCGTGTTCGCGCTCGGTCGTCGGCTGTTCGGCGCGACGACGGGATTGGTTGCAGGGTTGCTCCTCGCGACGGCCCCATACTTCCTGCAACGCAGCCAGGAGGTGCGCGCGTACGCGCTGCTCGTGTTGCTCGTCTGCGGCGCGACGTACTTCCTCGTCGTCGCGCTCGAGTCCGATCAGGTCGGCCCGTGGATCGGGTTCACGGTGTGTTCGGCGCTCGCGTTCTACGCGCACTTCTCCATCGTGCTGGTCTTCGCCGCTCAAGCGTTCTCGCTCGTGTTCGTTCCACGACGTGAGCTCCCGACCCGCCGTCTGCTGATCAGCGCCGCCGCCCTGGCGGTGCTCTGCGCACCGGGCATGTACCTCGCGCTGACCGGCCGGCCCGACCAGCTCTCGTGGTTGCCGCGCCCGGGGTGGCACGCGGCGATCGGCCAACCTTCGCACGTCGCCGGCGGTGCCGCGCTCTCGATCCTGTTCGTCGGAGTGCTCGCAGTCGCAGTCATCGCCGCCGCCCGCGCCTGGCCCACCAGCTGGACGACGAGGTGGGCGCTGGGACTGGTCGGCGCGTGGCTGCTCGTCCCACCGATCGCGGCGCTGGTGTACTCGCTCGTCGTGTCACCCGTGTATCTCGACCGATTGCTCCTGATCTCCCTGCCCGCACTCGTGCTCGCGGCCGCGTTCGGCATCTGCCGGCTCCCAGCGGCCTGGGCGCTCACCGCGCTCGCCGTGGTGCTGGTCGTGTCGACTGTGCGCATCGTCGACTGGTACCGCGCACCGTCGTTCCAGGACTGGCGTGGCGTGACCGCGTTGGTGCTCGATCACGCGCAACCCGGTGACGGGGTCGCGTTCTGTGGGAAGCAGCAACCGTTCGAGTACTACGTCGTCAACTCCTCGGCGAAGGATCCGCCGGGCTCGATCGTCCCCAACGCCGAGTGGGAAGCCGGATACCACGCGTTCACCCGCGCGCCGATCCGAGCCGAAGACTGGCCACCCCGGGTGTGGGTCATCACCAGTGCGAGCAACGAGAACGCCGAACCGGCCTCGTGCTTCGCCCACGACCTCGGTGCTCGGACCCGGGTGTCGAGCACTCACTTCGACGGCCACCTCGCGGTCGAGCTCTGGGACGACCCATGATCCGCTCCGCGACCACCTGACATGGGACTCGTCGGTGCGCTCGGACGGGTTGCGCGGCACACTCGTGTGTCGCGCACGAAGTCGCGCGCGGGTCGTGTGGTGAGCACCGCCCTCGCGACGCTCGGATGTGACCCCGTGCAGATCGGCGAGCTCACCGACGGCACCCGGCTCTGGTTGGACGCGCGAGAGCGCACCGAAGCTGGTCCGTTCTGGAACGGGTCGTACGAAGACAACGACATCGCGATGCTGCAGGCGTCACTCCGTCCGGGCGGCGACTACGTCGACGTCGGGGCGCACGTCGGCTTGCTCGCGCTCCCCATCGCCCATGCCCAGCTCACCAACGGCGGACGCGTGATCGCGGTCGAACCGGTACCCGCGAACGCCGAGCGGCTGCGGCGCTCGCTGAACCTCGACCGCTCGCTCGAACCGTTGGTCACGGTCGTCGAGTGCGCGCTCGGTGCTTCGGCGGGGATGGCGCGACTCCTCGGCGAGCGGCCCGGCGACACCGGGAACGCCGCGGTCGTCCCGCCCGGATCGGCGGCCGGCGAGCCGGTGCCGATGCGGACCCTCGACCAGGTGCTCGACGAGTTGGGCACGGGACGCGTCGACGTGATCAAGCTCGACGTGGAGGGCTACGAGTTCGAGGTGCTGCGCGGTGCGCAACATTGCCTCGAGCGCGACCGTCCGATCGTGTACGGGGAGTTCGCGGCCGACCTGATGCCGCAGTTCGGCGCTTCGTTCGTCGACGTGGTCGAATTGTTCCGACCGCTCGGGTACCGATTCTTCACGCAGACGCTCGACGCCCGTTTCGTCGAACACCGATCCCCGGGGACCGGTCTGAGCTACGTGATCCTCGTCCCCGACGATCGTTCGCCGTCGTGGGCGTCGGGCACGTCGACGATCTGATCGACCATCTCGTCGAGGCTCGAGTACCAGAGACCGACGCCTGCCACACCCGACGAGAAGAGCTCGCTCAGCTGCGCGACGGCGGCTTCGAGGTCATCGACGTCGTGCAGCAGCGAGAGCACCGACGCCACCGCCGTCGCCGGCGACAGGGCCCCGACGTGGTCGGGAGTGCGCACGATGTACCACGTGTCGATCGGGTACCGACCGGGCGCGACCTCACCCATCTCGCGCGCCGGACGGGTGTCATCGAGCTCGGCGAGCACCGCATTGTCGAACGCAACCGTCGGCTCGGGGACGACGAGCTCCCGCGCCTCGAGGTCGAGGGTCGCGAACGGCAGGTCGGCAAGCGCGATCCCGGCGCGTGTGAGGCGCGGCTGGAGCAGCGAGAGGTGATCGAAGAGACCCGGCGGCAACAGCACCGCACGACCGTCGCGCACCGCCGGCGTGGCGGTGGCACGCGTGAGCCGAGCCGGCGCCGGTGCCAGCTCGGCCGAGAGGTGGCCCAGCAACGCGCGGAGCACGCGCCTGGCCGACTGGCTGCGCGCGAGCTGCGTGCTTCCCCGCACGAGGAGATCGAGCCCTCGCGTGCGCGCATCCCGATCGTCGGCCAGCGAGACCGAGTAATTGTCGGGCGCGCGCGAGTCCTCGACCCGCGCACCGGCGAACAGGCGGTCGAGCAACTCCGCGGTGGCGTCGGTGTTGTACCGCACACCCACGTGGTGGTCACCCAACGCGTACACGCGCGTACCGAGCCAGTCGCTCGACGTTCCCGTCGCTCCCCCACCCGGACCGCACATCGCGGCCGGTGCGGGCAGGTAGTGCACTGCCGCCTCGGAGCGGTCGCTCGCGTCGCCCCCCAGGTCGCGCAGGTACTCGGGGACCCGATTGGCACCGAGCACCACCGGCTCGGTCACCACGCCGTCGGGGCCCACCAACAGGAGCGACGGGGTCCCGAGCGAGCCGAACGGGTCGTCGTCCGACCCGTCGCGCAGGAGCACCGGGACGTCGAGCGCGGCCTCGGCGAACTGCTGGCGGTTGCTCTCCTGGTCGCCGGCAGTGAGGAACACCAGATCGACGCCCCGCGCCGCGAGCGCCCCGGCCAGATCGACGAGGTCGGGCAGGATCCGAGAACAGAACCCGCACGACGGGCTCCAGTTCACCAGTGCGAGGCGACGCCCGGCCAGGTCGGACAGCGAAACGGGCGCACCTTCGAGATCGACGAGGGCGGTGTGCGCGACGTCGTCGCCCGGCTCGAACGCGTCGGTGGTCGCCTCGTCGTCGACCTCGGGCGCGACCCCGACGAGCAGGCCGTTGCGACCGAGGTCGCGCACGAAGTCGAGCACCTGCGCTTCGACCTCGGCGCGCTCGACGCCGAGCACCTCGCTGAAGTCGTCGGCGAGCTCGGCCACGGTGCCCTCGCCGTCGAGGAAGCGGAACACCATCGCCGCGCTCGAGTTGAGCGCGACGACACGGTGCTGTCCGGCGACGACGAGCGCCTCGTCACCGATCGACGACTCGAAGCAGTCAGGCACGACGCGCGCAACGAACGATGCGTTGATGTCGGCGAGATGAACTTCTTTCGTCATCTTCTCCAAGCGGTACACACAGTACGCGTCCGACCGGCGCGCCCCGCCACGACCCACATACATTGCGTCGGTGCCGCCGACCCCCACGGTGTTGATCGTCGAAGAGAACGCGCATCGGCTCGACGGTCACTTTCCCGTGCGCTTCGCACAGCTCGCCGAGGGCTACGCGGATCTCGGCTACCGCGTCGAGGTCCTGACCTCGTGGGGATGGTCGCGCGCGGGCGAGACCGCCAGCTCGTTCACGCTCCATCGACTCGGGCCGATCGCGCGCCAATTCCGCCGCCTCGCCGGGCGATTGCGTGGGCAAGGCGACGCGACCGCGACGCGGCGGTTCCTGAACAGCGCCGGCGACGCGCTCGCAGAGGCGACCGTCGTCGCGTCGATCCGGTCGTTGGCGCGCTCGATGTCGCCGAGCCCCGACGCGATCGCGATCATGGGCTTCGACCACGAACCGAGGCTCATCGCCGCACTGGCCGGTGACGGCCACTGGCTCGTCAACCAGTTCAAGGATCCCGCGCTCGTGTTCGGCTGGCGCAGCCGCGCGTTGGAACGCCTCGTCACCGGCGCGGCCCGGCGCACCGAACGTCGCCGCGAGGCGACCGGGGGGCGGCTGCGCGTCGCGGCCGCCAACGAGGCGTGGCGCGACGAGTGGGCTCGGCAGGCGCCATTCCTCGCACCGGTCGTGATCCCCATCGCCGGCGCGCGCGATCTCGAGCCGATACCCGATGCCCGGGCGCGCCTCGGCATCCCCGCGGAACGTCGCGTCGCGCTGATGTTCGGTGCGCCCGACGCGAAGCGGGTCGACACGGTGCTCGACGCGTTCGCACAACTCGACGACTGGACGCTCGTGCTCGGCGGACTGGTCGCCGACGTCGCCAGCACTCTCACCACCCCGACCGAACGCCTCCTGCTCTACCCGGGCATCGTCGACAACACCACCCGCGACCTGCTGCTCGCGGCCACCGATCTCATGGTGCTGAGCTTCGACGACGGCTACGAGCGGAACTCCGGAACCCTGATGGACGGCGTCTCGGCCGGAGTGCCGATCGTGTGCTCTCGACGGTCGTACGCGGGCGCGATCGTCGAGCGCTTCGGTCTCGGCCCGCTGTTCGAGCCCGGTGACGCCGCGTCACTCGTCGAGGCCGCGCGACAGGTTCCGCGCGAGCTCGATGCGCAGGTGGCACAGAGGGCGCGGGATGAGCTCTCGAACCGCGCGGTCGCCCGCCGCCAGCTCGAGGTGCTGGGCGTGGACGCAGAGCGCTGAGGTCCAAGCCGCCCGCACGTCGCACACGTAGCATCACGTCGGTAGGTCGGGCAGGCCAGCGGAGCGAGGGATGTTCCCGTGGGCGTCTGCCCGGGCTCGGCCGATGACAAAGCGAGACACACATCCGGCCGGGTGCGACCGATCGCCGTCGGACTGTGCGTCGCGGTCTTGTTGCTCCTTCATGTCGTCCTGGCGGTCCGGCTCGTGGACACGTCGCCGGGCGGGGCCGAGCCGTACTGGCAACTCGCCGAAGCACGAGGAACGCCGGGCGCGGACTACACGGTCGCGTACCCCGTGATGACGGTCGAGGCCTTGCGGATCCAACACGCGATTGCGTCGGATCGCGACCAGTTCGGATCGATCCTCGTTGTGTCCAACATGATCTTCGATCTCCTGATCGTGGTATTGATCCTGCGGAACTGGGGAGCGGCACCGGCGATCGTCTATCTCGTCGGCGTCGCGCTGCTCGGCAAGCTCGTGTTCGACAAGACCGACCTGCTCGCGACCCTGGTGACGACGTGGGCGGTCGTGAGCGCGATGCGAGCGCGCTCGCGAAGGAGCGCCGCTGCAGTCGCCTTGGCCGGCAGCCTCAAACTGTGGCCCTTCGCTCTCGCGCCCCTGCTGCTCCCCCTCGAGCGCGAGCGCATGCGGAGATACGTCGCGTCGCTCCTCGTCACCACCGCGATCGTCATCGTGATCTCGCTGGTGGTCCTCGGTCGCGAGGGTTCGATGCAGTCGATCACGTTCGGGAATGCGCGCGGATGGGAGATCGAGAGCCTGCCCGCCAACATCCTGCGGCTCTTCACCAGCGATTCCGCACGACGGGAGGCGGGCGCGTGGCGTGTCGGCGATGGGTCGCCGCTCGTCGAAGCGGTGCTGACCATCGCCCAAGTCGTCATCGTCCTCGGCGCGGCGTGGTTCGGAAGGCGGTCACAGCGGTATGCCGCCGGTTGGATCGCCAGTGTCACCGCCCTGCTCATGTTCTCGACGTTGCTATCGCCGCAGTTCGTGGTGTGGCTCCTTCCAGCCGCCGCGCTGGCGTGGGCGAGCAACGAGCGGATCCTCGCCGGGTCCGTCCTCATGGTCGCGGCGCTGACGAGGCTGGAGTTCGGCGGGGTTTTGGGCATCGGCGGGTTCGGGGATCTCATCGCGGGTCACGACGCAGCAGTTGCCCAACTGTCGGCCCGCAACGTCGCGCTCGTCGGGACACTCGTCCTCGCGGTCCATCGACTCCTGCGCGAGCCTGCGCGGCACTCGTCGAGGGGCGTCGCGCCAGCCAGGTAGCGTGCCTCGATGGCACCGGACACCCCCGTCCCGGACGGAGTCGTGCACCGTGTGCTGACGACGTTCGAGGACGGTCGGGGCACGATCACGGAGCTCGACCGGGCGTCGTGGCACCCGGAACACACCGCCCTGCAGTGGACGTTCCTCAGCTCCGTCGCGGGCACGGTGCGCGGTGCCCACGTGCACGCAACCCACACCGACCAACTCGTCGTCACGACGGGTCGCATGCTGGTGGCGCTCGCCGACCTGCGGCGCACGTCACCCACCGCCGGCCGTCGATTGATGGTCGAGCTCGCACCGCTCGAGGTTCTGACCATCCCGCCGGTCGTGCTCCACGCGTTCGGCTTTTCGACCGACACCACGTTCCTGAACGCGACGACCAGCGAGTACGACCCCAGCGACGACTTCGAGGCCCGGTACGACGACCCGGAGCTCGGCTTCGCGTGGCCCATCGCGGATCCCCAGTTGTCGGTACGTGACCGGTCAGCGTCCGACGTGGCCACCCTGCTCGAGCGTTGCCGCACGGTCGGGCTCGACGTGGTGTCCACCCTCGCTTGACCCGCATCGGATTGGTCGGCTGCGGGCGGTGGGGTGCCAACGTCCTCCGCGACCTGGTGTCGCTCGGGGCGGACGTCGTCGCCGCCGATCCCGATCCCGTGAAGCGCGACGCCGCGTCGGCGGCGGGGGCGACCGCGAGCGTCGAGCGCACGGAGCAGCTCCCCGAATGCGACGGGTTCGTCGTCGTCACGCCGGCGACGGCGCATCGTGGGGTGGTCCTCGAGGTGCTCCGACGGGGCACGCCGGTGTTCGTCGAGAAGCCGCCGTGCACGACCCTCGTCGACGTCGAGCACCTCGCTGCGCACGGCGACGGACGCCTCTTCGTGATGCACAAGTGGCGCTGGCACCCCGGCATCCGCGAGCTGGCGCGGATCGCGGCGTCGGGTCGGCTCGGCACTCCGTTGGAGCTCCGCACCACTCGGATCGGTCCCGAACCGCTGCCCGACTCGGTGGACGTCGTGTGGCATCTGGGTGCGCACGATCTCTCGATCGCGCTGGAGGTGCTCGGAAACGTGCCGCCGGTCCTGCGCGCCACGGGAACCCGCGACGCTGTGGGACGGCTGACGGCGTGTGAGGTGTTCATGGCGAACGACACGGGCAAGCACGCGATGCGCGTCGGTGCGGGCGCATCCGAGCGGAGCCGCACGGTGGAGCTGCGCGGCACCGACGGCTTCGCCATCCTCGAGCGCGCCGATGCCGGGGTCATCGTCGTCGAGACGCAGCACGGTCGCGAGGAGGTTGCGCTCCCGTCGACGATGCCGTTGGAAGCGGAGCTCCGAGACTTCCTCGCGCACGTCGAGGGCGGTCCGCCACCGCGATCGAGTGCCGACGACGCGGTGACGATCGCGCGCCGGATGACCGACATCCAGCTCGCGATCGTCGGACCGGGCGCGTGACGGCGGGTCAGCCTGTCGACGACGCGCCGCTCGTGTCGTTCCTGGTGGTGACGTTCCGTCAGCACCGCTTGCTGGCGCGACTGCTGGATTCGCTGGAACGGGCCGGCGCTGGAATCGACACCGAGACCATCGTCGTCGTCAACGGTGTCCCGCTCCAGCCCGAACACGAGCAGGCGCGTGCGCGTGGCGCGACCGTCGTCCAGGCACCGGTGAACCTCGGGTTCCCTGGCGGGCTCCACTACGCCCGCAACCGTGCTCGGGGTGCGTACCTCGCGATCGTCCAGGACGACACCGTCCTCGACGACGACTGGCTGTCGGCCCTGGTCAAGGTGCTCGACACGGATCGTTCCGTCGGGATCGCGGGCAGTCGCATGGCGGCGATCGATGGCGAGCTCTACGGCGACGGTCTGCTGGTCTCGTCCGACGCGTGGGTCAAGGTGCTCGAGCCGATGGAGCGCGCGGTGAGCATGTGGGCGGTCGATGCGTCGTTCTCCGCCGCGTGCCTGGTGCGAGCGGATGCGTGGGACCAGGTCGGTGGACCCAACCCACGTCTGTTCCCGTTGTGGATGGTCGACGTCGACCTCGGGCTCCGCTTGAACGAGGTGGGCTGGACCGTGTTGATGGTTGGCGACACGAGAGCACGCCACGAGCTGCACGCGAGCTCGACGACTTGGCTGCGTCGCTACCTCGACGAGCGCCACCGCCGGATTGTCGGCCGCGCCCACCGCGAATACCTCGCTGGACGTCCGGATGGGTTGTTTGGGAAGGGGGAGGTCGCGGCGACGCTTCGGTTGCTCGAGGACAAAGCCGAGCGGCGCCGAACCGCGCCGCTTCCAAATCGGACGGCGCAACCGTTGATCGCCGCCGCAAAGCTCGAGCGGTGGGCCCGACTGGACGCGATGCGAATCCGAGTGGCGATGCCGTTGTTCCGGGTGCGTTCCGCCGTGGGTTATCGCTGGCGCGTTGCCCGCCGGTCGTTGAAGCGCCCATCGGGAGCTTCGTAGCACCCCCATTTCGCTGTGCAGTCCCCGGCCAGCCTCTTTCGGATGACGGCGCGTACGGCCGCGCACTGGAGTCTCAGTTGGCTCGGCCGCACCCGTTACCGCGTCGCTCGCTACAAGGAGCTCGAGCTCTACTCGAAGTACCGGTCGTACACGATGATGCCGACGTACCGGGTTCGTCAACAGCTTGCGGCGCTGCGCACAGGGGGTAGAGACGGGCGCTGGTGACGTCGTGGAGTGCGGTGTCTGGCGCTTTTGGCATGAGCGCCGCGATGCTCGAATACATCGATTCGGATGACCATCTCTCGGTTCTCTTCGACAGCTTCGAGGGGGCTACCGCCGGCAGACCCGGTTCGTGCCGGCGCCATGGCCATCGAATGGCAGGCCGACCCCTCCGGATCCAACTACCACGACAACTGCACTGCAACAAGAGGCTCGCGCCGCGATGCGACTCTCCGGGCGCCCGTACCGGCTCGAAGGAGGCCGGTTCGAGCACACCCTCCCTCGCTATGCAGCGGAGGCGAGGCCTATCTTGGCATTGCGCCTCGACGGTGACTAGTACGAGTCGGTCACCTGTTGCCTCGACGCACTCTTCGATCTCTTGGTTCCGGGCGGAGTCATCATCCTCGAGGACTATGACGGATGGGACGGATGTACTCGCGCCGTTCACGACTTCCTGTCGCGCCGTGACCGGACCGGGGCGATCGAGACGTCACCGAGTGGTGCCCAGGCGTTTTTGGTCAAACTTGGTAAGCAGGACGGATGACACACCGCTTCCATGCCTCTGTGATCACTCTGGATTCAAAGTGATGCGGAACTGAGTTGGGCGCTCTCTACGACCCCGAGTTTTTCGATGCGATCCGCGAGGGTTCAGGGCGGAGCGCGGGCGGCGTCGTTCCCATCCTGCAACGTTGTTTCGCGCCGCGTTCGGTGGTCGACGTTGGCTGCGGAGAAGGAGCCTGGTGCGACGCGTTCCTACGGCACGGAGCACAACGGGTGGTCGGGCTCGACTGGTTGCCGGGCTACGAACTCGGTCGCACCATCCGCACGCGGAGCGGGGCCGAGATCACAATGGTCGATCTCGAAGAGGCACTCGGGCCACCGCGCGCGACGTTCGACCTCGCGCTCTGCCTCGAGGTCGCCGAGCACCTCTCTCCCGGGCGCGCGGATTCCCTGGTTCGAGATCTCTGTTCGCTGGCTCCTGTGGTTGTGTTCTCGGCCGCGGTACCGGGACAGGGCGGCCAGGGCCATGTAAACGAGCAATGGCCCCGCGAGTGGGCACAGCGATTCCTCAAGCAGGATCGGCTCGTCACCGGCCGCTTGCGGGACGTCTTCGCCGATGATGGTGACATCGAACCTTGGTATCGCCACAACATGATCGTGGCCGTGGCGCAAGGCTCATCGCTCTCGGCACTGGCGACCCTTCTGCCCCCGGGCGCCTCGCGCCTACATCCGGCGCTCTGGGTCGATGGAGACGGCGACATGGCGATCACCCAAGCCGTCCATGCCTTGGCCCGGGAGATGCGCGCAGCGACGTCCCCGCCAGGCGCCACCGGATCTCGATGAACCGGCGGCCTCTCCTCTCAAGGAGCAATGGCGCGCGGCGGCGTTCGTGAATGCAGCGTGTCGCTCCCGAACCACGTGACGAGCTGCACGGCGACAGGCGGATCGATTGCGTAAGCATTCAAACGCTTCGGGAATCTCGCCCGCATGTCTGCCCGGGGATGGTCGCAGCACAGGGCCGGCACGTATTCGTCGATGTTGACCAGGCTCTGTTCGAGGCCACCCTCGGCGAGGAGGCGCAAACCATCGCTGGTCACCGCGTATGCGTGCGTCTGGCGGCTGTAACCCGGAATCACCAACAGATCCGAGAAGCGGCCTCGGTCCGGTTCTATCGGCATACGGCCGGCATACAGCAGGTGCCACGGTTCACCATCGAGCTGGTCCATCGCCACGGTGAGATTCCGTCTGAAGTCCTTGCTGAGCAACGCGTCGTCTTCGAGCACGAGCGCGGTGCTCACCCCGGCATCGAGCGCGTGCCGCCAGCAGTTCAGATGCGTGAGCGAACAGCCGACGTGGCCCGTCGTCATCGGTGTCGCGTACGAATGGCCACTCGCCAGTCCATGCGCGGTCGCGTCGAGAGGCCACGGGAAGAACGAAAAACCTGCGAGGTCCTCGTCGCCGAGGTCGGCACCGTCGACAGCGAGGCCCGCGTCGGACGCGTAGACCACATCCCAGTCATCTGGAAGCTGCGACTCGATCCACTCCCGCCGATCTTGGCGACGGGCGAGCGTCACGACGTAGACCTGCACAGGAAAGAAACTGTAACTCGCCCTACATCTCGCGCGTCTCGGCGATGCGCACGGAGAATCGACGCTCCTGGTCTGACTGCGAGGTGACGACCAGTCCGAGCTTGCTTGAGACACATTGAGGCGACATAGCTGGTGCGCAGAGGGGTAGGACGAGCGAGCGGGTACCTCGTCAACTCGCGCACAGCGTCCCAGATCGCCTCTGTGTCCCCCGGCGACGCCACACCGACCTGCACCTGATCGAGTCGGATACCTTCTGCCGAATCCTCCCTCACCTTGAGGTCATCGCCCATGACGACTGCCGGTTCGCGACCGCCCTCGCTGGTCCAAGTCGGTCTCCGCAACACTTGCGCCGCCTTGGATGAGCGAGACCTCGCGCAATTGCAGCGGTCGTTCACCGCGAAGTCCTTCGTTCGCCTTCCAAGCTTCCTCGATTCCGACCTGATGGAACGAGCACTGACCGCGATGACCATCGATCGCTTCCATCGGCGCGAGCATCCCGGCGTCGGAGTCGAGCTGTGCATCGAACACGGTGCTGCGCCAGTCCCGATGCTGACGCTCGCCACGAACTCAGCGGCACTCTTCCGATTCGTCGAACAGATCACAGGGTGCGGCCCCATCGGCAGCTTCAGCGGCCGAGTCTTTGCCATGCCTGCCGACGAAGGCTTCTATGACGACTGGCACACCGACGCGACCCATCATCGCCTCGTCGCGCTGAGTGTGAACCTGAGTCCGGCGCCGTACGACGGTGGTGCTCTGCAGCTGAAGCACGGCGGCGATCCGCCTCTGGAGATCATGAACGAGGTTCCAGGCGACGCCGTTCTCTTCCGACTCGATTCAGAGCTCACGCACCGCATCGCACCCGTCGAACGCGGAACGCGATTCGCGTACGCGGGCTGGTTCTGCTCAGAGCCCGATTTCCTGGCCTCGATTTCCGAACCGCTGCGGGCGCGCGCACGGTGACGTTGCGTGCGATCTCGCCTGCATCAGGCAGGTTGGCTGCCTGCATCCAGATCCTTCGGTGCCTTGAGGTAGCGCCGGACCAGGACCTCGTACTCGGCGACAGCAAGCAATCGGGCACCCTCGGCGGGGTCGAGCGATCGCTTGCGTTCTTTCCGGGGGGCCAATGACGGACGCCCGCCGACGCGATCCATCTCGTGCTGCGCGGTCACGACGCGGTCGACGATCTCGAGACACTCGACGAGGGTGCGCGCTCCCGACTCGAGCTTCTTGAGCAATTCGCACTGGTAGGCCCGACATCCCACCGGCTGCGCGCCGCCATAGACACTGCATCGACTGTCGCGCCACAGCGCGCAGGGCAGCGGGAGCACGGTCTCATTCTCTCCGTCCGCGACTTCGAGGATCTCGGGCTGGGCACCCGCCGCTCGTACAGGCTCGATCTCGTGATCGAGGAGATGCACGCTGCTGAACATGGGTCCGCAGCACTGCCCACACCGGAGACACAGCGCCGAGGAAGTGGTTTCTGCACACTCCGACTGGTCGCTCACCATCGCGCACAGGGTACCGCCGAGGCCTTCCCGATCACGCGGCGCGCAGCGACAACGGATGGCTTCAAAGCTGGGTGGTTGCGATAGCCTCTGTCCGCGTGGAACCGACCGCTGAGCAGCGCGCCCAGGTGCCCGAACATGTGATGACGCGCGTCGTAGATGAGCAACTGGTGTTGCTCAACCTCGACAACGAGGAGTTCTACGGGCTCGACGAGGTCGGCACCGCGATCTGGTTCGCGGTGACAGACGCACCGACGATCGCGGCCGCCATGCCCCGACTGCTCGAGCAGTTCGACGTCGACGCAGACATCCTCGCTGAAGACACGAGAACCCTCCTCCAGGAACTGGAGTCGCGTGGATTGGTCGCGTTCGCTCCGGCGTAGGGCTCGCCTCATTCTGAGCATCCCACCGCGGGAGTTCGCTCTCACGACCCGCTCCCTGCTGGCGTTGACGGTCGCTCACGCTGGCCTGCGCTACCGGGACTTCCGTACCGCTCAGCGAGCAGTGGACTCCATCGCGACGCGCGGCCGAGCGCGGACCGGGCATGACCGCGGCCACTCGGTGGTGAACGCCGTCGAGAATGCGACTGCGATCATCCCGGTCTCGATCACTTGTCTCCCTCGCGCGCTCGTCATGGACGCTCTTCTCCGGAGTTCGGGGATCGCATCGGTGCTGCGCATCGGCGTCGCCTCGGTCGACGGCACCGTCACCGCGCACGCATGGGTCGAGGTCGACGGGGCGCCCGTCGCCGACCGATCCGACGTGGCTGCGACCTATGCCGCGTTCGACGGCCCGATCACCGATCGCATCGTTGCATCGATGGCCTAGGCATCGAGTCACTATGAGCGCGATCACCGTCGTACTGGACCTCTCCGGAGCCCCGCTCGATGCGGGCGCGTTCGATGCTTCGTTCTCGGCCAACGAAGGTCGGGGGCCCGACGGATCATCCTCCTGGATCGAGGGGCAGATCGGGCTCGGGCATCACTCCCTGTCCCTGGCGCCCGAGCCCGGCCTCGGTCCGCAACCTGCGACCGTCGAGTCCTGTGTGGGCGTCTTCGACGGGCGCATCGACAACCGGGCAGAGCTGATCGAGACACTCGCACCAGGTAGAGCGGGTGAGACCGTGTCCGACGCCGAACTCGCCGTCCGCGCGTACGTTCGGTGGGGTCGCGATGCCGCGGAGCACTTGCTCGGCGACTTCGGCATCGCGGTCTGGGACCGTACCAAGGCAGAGCTGTTCTGCGCCCGGGACTTCATCGGAACACGACCGCTCTACACGTGGAGCAACGGCCGCATCCTCGTGGTCGCGACAGACATTCGGGCGATCCTCGCCCACCCCACAATGCGTGCGGAGCCGAACCTACGTCACGTCGCGGACACGCTCGAGTGGGACCTCAACGATCGCACGGAGACGCTCTACCTCGGTGTGCACCGCCTCCCTCCGGCTCACATGCTGAGTGCGGTCGCGGGCCGTGTCTCTACTCGGCGCTACTGGGACATCGACCTCGAAGCCGAAGAGCGGCATGGCGACGCACGCGACTACGTCGAGCACTTCCGCTCGCTGCTACGCGACGCGGTCGAATGCCGATTGCGAGCGCCCACCGCCGCCGTGTCGCTCAGCGGAGGGCTCGACTCCTCGATGGTCGCTGCGACCATGGGCGCGTTGCAGAGCGACGGCGTCGACTCTGTGAAGTTGTCGGCGACGTCGACCGTGTATCCCGGCTACGACTGCGACGAGTCAAAGTGGATTCGCCTCGTGGCGAATGGCGTTGGCCTTCCCGCTCGAGAAGTCGTCTGGCGGCCGATGTCCTGGGAAACGGTGCTTGGAGAAGCCGATCGCACCCAAGGGATCGCGCCCTATCCCAACATGGCTGCACACATGTTCGCCCGAAGCGGAATTCGCCGTGAACTGCTCCTCACGGGCTCGGGTGGCGACGAGCTGATGAACGGCTATGACGAGTACTTCCGCGATCTGGTCGTCGACCGTGACATCGCTGGAGTCCTGCGCGCCATTCGGGAGGGCGCAGGGTTCATGTTCAGTCGGCGTGTGCTCCAGTCCGTGCGCGCCAAGACGCTCGACCGCGTGCGCACAGGCGCTGATTCACGGGAAGTCGGGGGTCCTTGGCTCGGGCCCGCTCTCGCGGGAATCCCCAGGCCGCCGGCGCCGCCGATCTCCGAATTGTCGAACCGCCTGCCCGCCGCTCGACGTCATCGGTACGGCGTGTTTCATGCTCCGTGGGAGTCGCACACGTTCGACCTTGCCGACCAAGCCCTCTGGGCTGCCGAGCTGGTGACTGCCGATCCGTTCTGCGATCGGCGCCTCGTCGAGTGGGCCTTCGCCATACCCGAAGCACAACGGTGGCACGGCACCGACCACCGCTGGCTGGAGCGTCAGGCACTCGTCGGGCGCGTGCCCGACCCCGTCTGGCAACGAACCTGGAAAGTTGAATTCAGTAGCACCTTCGTCCAGCAGATCCACGAGCTCCCGTTCGCCGACATCGCCCGCACATCCGCGCTTGTGGAGGAGGGTTGGATCGACCGTCAGGCGCTGGAACGGGTGGGCGACAAGGTCGCCCGGGGCGGGTTCTTCGACGAGCTCTATCGCACGTGGTGCTTCGTGAGCGTCGACGCGTGGTTCCGGACCTCTTGGTCATGACAGTGGTGACCTCGCGGAGGCGATCCGCTCGACCGATACGGGGATTTCGCACAGTTCCACGTCTGCGCAACCGCTGGTGCGGTATGCGTCTCAGGACGCTCCTCGTGCGCGCGGCCCAGGATCGCTTCAGATCCTGGCGCGGGTGGGCTATCATCGAGCATTCGTCGCAGCCCAAACTCAGAATGGATGTCGTGATGACGGACGAGGGCATGGCAACAAGCGGGCGCGGCAGCCGCCCCTACTCGGCACCCCGACTGGTTGACTACGGCCCGCTCTCATCGTTGACACGAGGCGACTCGGGTTCCAAGGCCGACGACGCGAAGAAGACACCGCCGCCCAACATGATGTAGGCGGTGGCGCCGGCCTGGAGCCGGTCGCGCCGAAGCCATGGACGACGTCGAGGAACACTCTCGCTACGTAGCGGACACTGCGCGACTCGGTGCCTACGCGGTTGCGCTGCGCGCGGTCATCCGGCCCGGTGACGTCGTTCTCGATCTCGGGACCGGAACCGGAGTGCTCGGGCTGCTCGCCGCGCAGATGGGTGCGACTCGTGTGTACGCCGTCGACGAGGGCCGGATCTCGAACATCGCGCAGGCAGGCGCACGGAACAACGCGCTCGGCGTAATGACCGTCATACGTGGTCATTCGACGGATCTCGATCTTCCGGAGCTTGTCGACGTGGTCATCTGCGACCAGGCCGGCCCGCTTGGGTTCGCCGGGAACCTCGTGCATTCGATGCACGACGCGGCCGAGCGGGTGCTCCGACCCGGGGGCAGTGCCATCCCGTTCGCGCTCGATCTGTTGGTCGCACCGATCAGCGACGCAGCCCTCCGCTTGCAACTCGACGGGTGGTTGGCACGCCCGCACGGGATCGATCTGAGCTTCGGCCATGCCTGGGCCGTCCACCACGTGTATGCCCGTCCCGCGGCCGCAGTGAGTGCGCTGGCGACACCAACCATCGGCATGACACTCGCGACGACCGAGGCGGCGGAACTGCTCGTCGATTACACGGCCACGATCACGATCGCAACCAGTGGGCAGCTCGACGCTCTCGGCTGCGGGTGGATCGCGCATCTCGCACCGTCGGTGACGATGTCGAATTGGCCCGGTCGCGACGACATGATCGATCGAGAGATCGCGGCACTGCCGCTCGATCACGGAGTGGAGGTGCGTCCAGGCGACGAGGTGAAGACTCGCATCCGGGGACGCACCGGATCCGACCTGCTCTCGTGGTCAGTGACGGTCACACGTCCGGACACGACCGATCCACTGCACGACCGCCAATACTCGACCTTCCTCGCGGCGCCGCTCAGCCAGCTCGACCTCGCGGAGCTCACGTGAACGGCGTAGAGGAAGGCACGCACACTTACTCGCTGTTCGGGCGCCGGTGCACTTCCGCCGTCTCGCTCCCCGAACTCGATCCCCTGGCGTCGACCGAGCGGCCCGCGTTCTCGGTGTCACTCGGCCCGGTATCAATTCCTGAGCATCGCGGAGCAGTCGCGGCGGTGGAAGGGGACGACGTGACCATGGCGGTGCTCACGGTCGGCGACACCACCTGGCTGCGCTTCGCCCGGGCGGCGGTGTTCCGGGCCGACGAGGATTCGGGCGCGATCGCGATCACCGTCGATCCGGGCGTCGACACCGAGCACCACACGATCCGGCACCTCTTGCTCGATGACGTGATTCCCTTCCTCATCGCGAAGACAGGCACCATCGTGCTCCACTGCGCATCGGTGCTCGTCGGCGACCGGGCCCTGCTCATCCTCGGCGAGTCGGGGATGGGGAAGTCGACGCTCTCGGCGTGGTGCTCCCTGGCGGGAATGCCACTGCTCTCCGACGACTGCACCGTGGTCGATGCGACTCCTTCCGGCATGGTGGCCCAGCCCAGCTACCCGTCGGTTCGCCTCTGGGATGCCACCGCGATTGCGCTGCTCGGCAGCACTGGCGACGGGCTGCCCTTCTCCGAGTTCTCGAAGAAGCGCCGGTACCGGCGCGACTTCACCTTCGGGGTGAAGGGGGCCGTGGTCAGTCACATCGTCCAGATTGCGTGGCCGCGTCCCGAGGCGCCCGACAGCATCGAGATCGAGGAACTCAGTGGGCACGAGTCGTTCGCCGTCGCCCACGCCGGGCAATACCTCCCGGAAGGCGCGACGCGCGCCCAGGCGGTCGCGGGCCTGCTCGAGCTGAGTGGCCAAGCGCAAGTTGGGCGATTGCGCGTACCCACAGCCTTGGACCGACTCTCTGAACTCCGCGATGCGCTCGTCAGCTGGATGGGCCCGGGCAGTTGACGCGCCATCGACCCCGGTGCGCCACGCCCGAAAGCGCGTGAACCCTTCGGCGATGCCCCCGTGGTCGGGGCTCGTGAAGATCATCGATCGCACCGACGACTGGCGCGGGCTCGAGTTGCACGGGCTGCTCGGAATCGCGGCCGCGCGCGCTGCAGCGACGGGGCGCGCGACCCCCGCCGCCGCCGAACTCGCCCGCGCCGCTGCCGGCGGGAACCTCTTGCGCTCTCAGGCCGTGCTCGAGGATCTGAGGCGAGGCACCAATCGCGAATTCCTCGTGTTCAAGGGCCCCGAGGTTGCCGTTCGCTGGCCTGATGCGAGCTGGCGCGAATACGCGGACGTCGACGTACTGGCCGACGACGCCGAGGCAATGCGCGCCGACCTCGCGGCTGCCGGATGGCGTGACCTGGTCGGACCGACGGCTTTGCGATCCACGACGTACGAGCGCATCCATCACGTGCGGCCGCTCATCCACCCCACGCTCTCGATGACCGTCGAGATCCACCGGCGAGCGAACTGGCCCACCTGGGGGACACCACCCCCGTTCGAAGACCTCGCTGACGACGCCGTCCCGAGCGCGACCGGCGTGACGAGCGTGATGGCACCCACGGCACCGAAGCACGCGCTGCTCGTGCTCGCGCACTCATGTGCGCGCCAACCCATCGAGCAGCTCAGTCAGCTCGTCGATCTCCTCGTGCTCAGCGAAATGGCTGACGTGCACGACCTGCACTCCATCGCTCACCGATGGGGACTCTTCCGACTGCTGGGCTTCGCCCATGAGGCAATCGACAGTCTGATTCTCGGCAACCGCAGGGACTCACTCGCGCTGAGGATGCTCGCGCCACATCTCCGCAAGGTCAGCTGGCCGTCCGCGCGGCAACAGCAGCTTCGGCGGTATGCCTCGAGCCCCGTGTTCACGTCACCTGCAGTGGCCGGTCGAGCCCTGATGGCCGGCGCAGGGCGGCGAGCTCGAACCGTTTTCGTTGACCGCCGAGAGGACGACTGACGAACTCGCGTCGCGGCATCGCGCCTCCTGCCAACGAGCGCTCACGGCACGGCTGTTGCTACCGGATCGGTCTGGCTCGCGGGCGTCATGAGAGGATTCGGTGATGCGGGGACGGCAGGTTGCATTGCTCGCGGCCGGCTGCGTCGTGTTCGTCATCGTCGTGACCACCGCAGCGAATCGCGCTCACATCTATCGATCCGACGGCTTCGAGATCCAGTGGATGATCCACTACATCCAGAAGGGCGAGATCGACAAGGTGTACCGGCCGGGCGCGTGGCGGTTCTCCCCGCCTGGCATGCCGTTGCTGCTCGCGCTGCCGGTGACGATCTTCGGGAACCTCCGGCAGTGGTTCGCCGTCGTAGGCGCGGCGTCAGCGTTGGTCGTTGCGTTCTCAGCGTGGTCGATGGGGTTGCGCAGCATTGTTCGCTGCGCAGCGCTTGCGGTGCTGTTCGTGCTCATGCCCCCGATCATCGATGGAACGATCGAGTGGGGCCACCCGACCGACGTCCTCGCCGCGGCGCTGTTGGTCGCCGCGATCGCGTTCGGCATGAACGAGCGATGGCTGTGGTTCGGTGCGACAATCGCCGTCGCGATCCTGTGTCGACAGATCGTGGTGATCGGCGCGCTGCCGCTCATCGCGCTCGTACCCGCTGGTCGCCGACTACGGACCGCTGCGCTCCTCGTCGGGATCGTCGTGGTGATCAGCGCGCCATTTGCTCTGAGCCAAAAGCGATGGTTCTACAAAGCCCTCACGCAGAACCTCTTTCGCGTTGAGAAGTTTCAGCCAGTCCCCAACGTGTTCTCGGGTCACGACGCGCTGGCATTCATCGGCCGTGAGGTTCCGATCATCGTCGCCGTCATCGTCGCAGTCTGGGTGCTGAGAACGCGCCCAGGACCGTACGCATGGACCCTCGCCGCCGCGTTGCCTTTCGTCGTGCGCGATGTTCTCGACCCGGCAGGATTCCTCTACTACGCAGTCCCGTCGGTGACGCTGCTCCTTGTGGCCGACGTCGTGTTCAACCGGCGTTGGTGGCTGGTGCCGGCGTGGGCGTACCTGAGGTGCTGGATCCACTGGGGCGCCTCGACCGGTGGCGGCCCGTCGGGAATCTGGGCGATGACGCTCGCGCTGTTCGAGGGCTTGACGATCGCATACGTAGCGCGCGAGATGCTCCGCGGCCGAGCACGGAAAGCTCGGATCAGGTCCGTGAGCCAGCCATGATGCATGTCGCGCCCATGCGTCAGCGAGTGTCTCGATCGTTCAACGCCTGAGCGGCGACCATTTCGGCGTACCGACCGTCGATCGCCAACAGTTCGGCGTGTGTGCCGTGTTCGATGACGCGCCCGTGCTCCATGACGTACACGCGGTCGGCCATGCGGGCACTGATCATGCGGTGCGAGATGACGAGTGCGGTGCGTCCCTCGACCATCGACCGGAACTGCCGGAAGAAGGCCACCTCGGCCATCGGATCGAGCGCGGCAGTCGGTTCGTCGAAGATCACCAAGGGTGACGAGCTGTAGAGGGTGCGGGCAAGTGCGAGTCTTTGCCACTGCCCCACCGACAGCTCCGCGCCTTCTTCGAACTCGCGCCCCAGACGCGTCGCGAAGCCCTGCGGCAAGGCCTCGATGAACTCGGTGGCTTCGGTCGAGAGCGCAGCCCAGCGCACGCGTTCTGGATCCTCTCGGCGCCAGTCACCGACGTTGATGTTCTCGTCGGCGCCGTAGTGCAACCGCAGGAAGTCCTGAAACACCAGAGCGACATGACCGTGACGCGCGCCCTCAGGCACGGTCGAGAGGTCGAGCCGGTTCCAACTCACCGACCCTCCTTGCGGGTCGTACAACCCGGCCACGAGCTTGGCCAGCGTCGTCTTCCCCGAGCCGTTCTCGCCGACCAGCGCGACGATCTCGCCGGGCTCGATGCGCACGTCAACGTCGCGCAACACCGGTTGCTCGGCTCCCGGGTACGCGAACGTCACGCGGTCGACGCGGATCTCGCCCGCGGCGGCAGCGTGGGCACGCGCGACCACCTCGGGCGTGAACTCGGTGGTGTCGACCTCCGGTCGCAGCTCGAAGAAGCTGTGGAGATCGTCGAGGAACAGCGAGCACTCGTAGATGCGACCAATCGATCCCGCCATCCCGCGCAGCTGACCCCCGAGCTGCTGCACGCCGACCACGATGATCACCGCGTTCGCGACCGACAGCGAGTCGTCGAACGCCATGGCGATGGCCACGAACATCGCCAACAGCACGATCACCACCGAACCACCGGTTGCCTTCACTGTCCGACGTACCCGCGCGCTGGCCACCTGGCGCAGGCGCGTCATGACGCGATCGTTGATCTCGCTGTAGCGGCGCGAGAAATGCGGCTCGGCGTCGAGCGCCCGCAGCTCACCGGCAGACAACCGATTGGTCATCAGGTCGATGAGGTACCAGCGCTCGCGATCGAGGGCGGTGAGCTCGACCTGGGTGTCGAAGAGCTCGCGGGTGTTGCGGCGGGTGACGAACCACACCGGCACGTACGAGAGCAGTCCGATCACCGCGATCAGCGGCTGCAAGCTGATGAGGACGACCATGACGCTGACGAGCCCGGCCAGACCGCTCACCACACCGATCAGGCCGTTGACCATCGTCCACGGTCGATAGGTCGAGGCCTCGACCGACCGCCGGACGTGGTCGTGGAACTCGGGGTCGTCGAACGCCACGAGCCGCACCGCGCTGGTGACGTCGAGCACCTGGCCCTGCACTCGGCGCGAGACGGCTTCACTCAGGATGTCGGAGCGGGCCGCGCTGACGGATCCGGCAATGGCGATGAGCAGTGCGAGCACGCCCAGCGCGATGAGCTCGGGGACGATGTCGCCGAGCGAGCCGCGCGGGTGCCCCGAGCCATTGGAGCCGATGGAGTCGAGGAGCGACTTCCCGACGAGCAGCTCGGCACCGAGGGCAACGCCGCTCACGACCTGGAGCACGATGATGGTGACGAAGGCCCGCCGGTCGGTGTCGAGCACAAGGCGGAACGCCTGGCGCACCACGAGCAGGAAGCGACGCAGGCTCGCACGACCGCTCAGGCGCTGCTCCTCCTCGGCCGTCGCCATCGGGCCATCTTGCCAGTGCCCCGGCCGCGCGGCGGACCTGCAGCTCAGCCGGGGCGCACGATCCCGACCTTCCGCGCCACCAGCTCACCGCTCGGATCGGCTTCGGCGATGCCGGCGAGGGTGCCCGCGATCATCGCCACGTAGAGCGCATGTTGCGTACGTCCCCGCGTCAGACGTTGCTCGAGCCCTGCGCCGTGGGCCGCGGTCGACGCCACGAGGTGGAACACCGCTGGCGCCTTCACCGGGAACGTCCGATACAGGGCAGCCGCGATCGCCCGGCCCCGGCGGCGTGACGCGATCGTCGTGTGCACCGGCATGAGGTCGTCGATCAAGTCCGGGTGGAGACGGATGGCGCGCACCATGTTGCGACCGTTCGACACGTTGTTCGCGCAGTACTGCGCGAGGCTGAGTGTCTGTTCGTGTTCGGCGCGCGCGTCGGGATCGAAGTGGATCTCGTATCCCGCGCGCAGGATGCGGTGACCGAGCTCGACGTCTTCACAGCCCCAGCCGGTGAAGCCCTCGTCGAACCCACCCACCGAGCGGAACAGCTCGGCCGGTCCACTGGCGTTGCCGCTCGCGAAGCGGTCGGCGCTCCGGACGCGACCGCCGCGCGCCATCTCGTCGTAGACGGTTTCGGTCCACACCTCGTTGGGCGCGATCGGTGACCCGCCGGCAACGAACGGATACGGACCGATGGTCACGTGCGACGGTGCGTCGTGGTGCGCGCGCCGGTGGCGAGCAACGAGACCGGGCAGGGGGATCACGTCGTCATCGAGGAACCACACGATCTCACCGTCGGCGAGCTCGAGTCCTGCGTTGCGCGCCGCAGCACGCCCGTGGTTCTGCTGCCAGATCGTCTTGACCGGCACCGGGAACTCCAGCGCCTCGAGCATCTCGACGGTGCCGTCGTGCGAGCCGTCGACCACGACCACCACGTCGAACCCGTCGCGTAGCGACGGCTCGGCGACGAGCTGCGCCTCCAGACCCGCGAGGAGGCGGGCCAGCGGGGCGCGGCGCTGGTAGGTGGCGACGACAGCAGTGAGCGTGCGCATCCTCATCGCACCACTGTCATCGCAGCACCGATTCGTACACGTCGAGCAGTCGATCGACGTGGTGCTCGATCGTGTACTGCTCCTCGTACCGACGCCGCGCGGCGTCGGCGACGTGTACCCGTGTCGTCTGATCGTCGGCGAGTCGCTCGAGTGCTGCCGCACCGGCGTCGGAGTCACCGATCCGGAAGCGTTGGTCTCCGAAACTGTCGAGCACCTCACGGTGCGCGCCTCCGTCGGCGGCGACGACCGGCAGACCGGCGGCCATCGCCTCGACCACCGAGAGCCCGAACGGTTCCGCGGGCGCAGTCGCGAGCATCACCGAGGCGCGGGCCATCAGGGCACCGACGTCGTCGACGAAACCGAGGAAGCGCACGGACTCGTCGATGCCGAGACGGGCGGCGAGCGCTTCGAGGCCCGCCCGTTCAGCGCCGCGCCCCGCGACCTCGAGCCTCCACCCGCGCGTGCGGAGCGACGCCCGTTGCCAGATGCGCAGCGCCAGCGCGGTGTCCTTCTCCGATTCGAGCCGCTGCGCGACCAGGACCACCGGTTCGCGCGGCGCGCCCGGAGGCGCACGGTCGGGAACGCCGTTCGGGATGACGACTGTCGGCGTGCCGCACGTGTCGGCGACGAAGCGGCTGATCGCGATCTGCTCCCGGAAGCAGGACGGCAGGACTCGGTACAGCGATCGACGGATGGCGCTGTGGCCACGCGGCTGGGCGAAGTGCAGGGTCGACACGCACGGCGCCCGGTGGAACGGGCGGCCGCCGACCGCGGCGAGGTCGGCCGCGGTCATGTGGCTGTGCACGAGATCAGGGCGCGCGCCGTTCCCCCGCGCGAGCGCGGCCAGGCCCTCGGTGACGTTGGCGGCCCGCACGTGGCGGACACCGGCATCCGCCAGGGGCAACCCCATCGCCGCGGGATCACCGCCCACGACGGTCACCTCGTGCCCCCGCCGGGCGAGCTCAGGGGCCACGTAGGTGAGGACGCGCTCGACCCCGGCGAACTCCGAGGTGCAGACGACCTGGACGATGCGCAGTGCCTCTCCTCCGGCTCCGGATCAGTCGGGCCAACGCTAGCGGGAGGGACAGCGGGCACGGTTCGGCACCGGACCGGTCGGTAACCTGTGGCGGTGATCGACGCCCTGAGACGGCAGGGAATCGGCAACCTCCTCATCGGCCTCGTCGCGGTGACGGCCGTCGTGGCGCTCGGGTGGATCGCGCCCGAGAACAAAGGGCTCGCGCTCGCCTGTGGTGGGCTCCTGCTCGCGCTCGGGTTGATCCTGACCGCACCGCTGTTCCTGTTCGCCGCCGTGTTCGCGACGGTGTTCGCGTACTGGCGGGTCGGGCCGGCGTCGGTGAACATGAGCTTCGGCGACGCCATCACCTTCCTGGCGCTCGGCGCCGCGCTCCCCTACGTCCCCTGGCACAGCCGGGCGCTGAGGCGCGTGCTCGCCGGGCTCGGCTTCTACCTGACCCTGATCGCGATCAGCGTGCTCGCCCACCCCACCAATCGGGCGATGACGGAGTGGGTCCACCGGGCAGTGTTGTTCGGAGGCGCGATCCTCATCGGCGCCGCCATCGCGCACCGGGGCCAGATCAAGAACTCGCTCCGTGCCGTGGCGTACGCCGCGACCATCGTGGCGATCGCGGCGATCGCGGACTCGCTGACCTCAGGCTTCCAGGCCGCGTACCCGCTCGGGATCCACAAGAACCAGGCCGGTCCGATGCTGGCGATGGTCGCCATCCTCCTCATCGCGGCGCCGTGGAAGCTCGAGCTCCGACCGTCGGTCGTGCGTCACATCCGGATCATCGTGATCCTCGGCGTGTTCGCCACCCAGTCGCGCGGCGCGGGGCTCGCGCTCGTCGTGGGGATCTGCATCTACGCGCTGCGCCACAAGCGTGCCCGCCAGCGCGCGCCCGTCTTCTTCATGGCGGTGGCCATCGTGCTGATCGTGGTGTCGGTGGCGACACTGCAGGATCAGCAGGAGAACAACCCGCAGTTCAACGGTGTCGCCCTCCGCCAGACCGTCTTCGACAACGCGATCAACGACGTGTGGGCGAACAACCCACTCACCGGTGGTGGTCTCAAGTACTTCGCCGCCGCCTACAACACCGCGGGCGGCGCGGAGCAGATCTTCATCGCCGAGCTCGCGGAGGCGGGGATCATCGGGCTCCTGGGCCTGCTGGTGTTGCTGGTCAACACGTGGCTCGTGCTCCAACCCCGCCGCGACGCGATCGGTGAAGGCGCGTTCCTGGTGTTCACGGTCGAGCTCCTCTACGCCCTCACGGCCATCTTCTGGGTGGCCGGCACCCTCACACTGCCGATGCTGATGGTCGGGCTTGCGGTCGGCGATGATCCCAGGCCGAAACGGGCGCGCGAGGAGGACTGGTCCTCGGCCGCGCGCACATGACCCCTCCGACGACTGCACCCTGCAAGGTTCTGCGCGTCTACCACTCGGGGGTCGTGAAGGCGTGGCGGGCGCGGGACCATGCATTGGCCGACGGTGGCGCCGAAGTGACGCTCGTCTGTGCGCGCGAGTGGAACGAGGGCGGCAAGGTGGTCGCACCCGAGCTCGACGCCGACGACGGCGACGTGCGCCCGGTGCGGACCTTCGGCACCCACCCGATGCTCTTCGCGTACGACCCGTGGGCGCTGTGGCGCGCGTTGCGCTCGGGGCGGTACGACGTGCTCGACGTGCACGAGGAACCGGTGAGCGTCGCGGCAGCGGAGACGCAGCTCCTGGCCTGGCTGGCGGGTGTGCGCGCGCCGTTCTGCCTCTACTCCGCGCAGAACATCGACAAGCGCTATCCGGTGCCGTTCCGATGGATGGAGCGCGTCGCCCTGCGCCGCGCCGGCGCCGTCCACACCTGCAACGACGATGCCGGCCGCATTCTCGTGCACAAGGGCTTCCGCGGCATCGTGCGCAACCTGGGTCTCGGCGTCGACACCGAGCGCTTCGCTCCCGCCACCGCGCCGGACACTGGCGACTCCGTTCGTCGGACGCTTGGGCTCCACGTCGGTTACGTCGGACGGCTCGAAGCGCGGAAGGGTGTGCACGTCCTCGTCGACGCAGTCGCCCGTGTGCCCGACTGCACGCTCGAACTGGTGGGCGACGGTGCCGAACGGGTCGCGCTCGAGGCGCAGATCACGCGCCTCGACCTCGCCGATCGCGTGCGGGTCACGGGTTACGCGACCCAGGACGAGCTGCCCGCGCGCTATCCGACGTTCGACGTGGTGGCCGTCCCGTCGCTCGAAACACCGACGTGGATCGAGCAGTTCGGGCGGGTGGCCGTGGAAGCGATGGCGTCAGGGGTTCCCGTGGTGGCGTCGGACTCGGGGTCGCTCCCGGAAGTGGTCGGCGACGCCGGGATCCTCGTGGCGCCCGGAGACGTCACCGCGCTCGCCGACGCGCTCTGTCGGCTCGCCGGCGACCCCGCGGAACGCCGGCGACTGGGCGCGATCGGGCGCACCCGCGCGGGCCGTTGGTCGTGGGACTCGTTGGCCACCGAGCAACTGGCGTTGTACCGGGAGATGGCGGCGCGTGCAGCTTGACGTGGTCATCGTCGGCCACGAGTCGGGCGACCACATCGAACGTGCCGTCGGCGAGCTCCCGGCTCACGCCGCGGTGGTCGTGATCGACAACGCGTCGAGCGACGACACCGCGGACCGCGCTCGCGTCGCTGGCGCGCGCGTGGTGGAGAACGACGTCAACGCGGGTTTCGGCGCCGCCGCGAACCAGGGCGCAGCCCTGGGCTCGGGCGACGTGATCCTGTTCCTCAACCCCGACGCCACGATCTCGCCGGCCGCGCTGCAGTCGTTGCTCGACAGGTTCGCGATCGACGACGACCTCGCCGTGCTCTCGCCGCGCGTGCGCTACGACGACGGGACCGAGCAGCGGGTCCTGTGGCCGTTTCCTTCGTCGAAGCGGGCGTGGGCCGAAGCAGTCGGACTGCACCGGTTGGGCTCCACTCCGTCCGACGGGTTCGTGATCGGCGCGTGCTTCTTCGTACGGCGGTCGGTGTTCGCGGCCGTCGGCGGCTTCGACACCCGGTACTGGCTCTACGGCGAGGAGACCGACCTGTGCCGTCGCGTGCTCGACGTCGGCGGACACGTGCGCATGGCCGACGACGTGTGGGCGCAACACGTCGGCGGCGCGAGCCGCGACACCGCGCCGAACCTGGTGGCGGAGCATTTCGAGCGGGGCGGTGAACGCTTCGTCGCCGACCACGAGGGGGTGACGGGGCTGCTCTCGTATCGCGCGGCACAGCTCGCCGGTTCGGTCGTGCGTTCGATCGTCCCCGGCTCGCGCGCGCGTCGCGACCTGCACGGTCGACGGATGCGCCGGTACGCGCGTGTGCTCGTGGCGACCCCGACCCGCGTTGCACTCGACAGCCCCGCGACCCGCGCGCCGGCGCACGCGCTCGTCGTGTGCTCGCTCGAGGCGTGGGACGAGGTGTGGCGGCGCAACCAGTTCCTCGTGCGCGAGCTCCTCGCAGCCGATCCGCACCTGCGGGTGCTGTTCGTCGAGCCACCGTTCGACTGGCTGCACGAGCTGCGGCGCTCGCCCCGTACCCGATCCCGGCAGCGACCGTTGCGGACGGTGCGCGGCGACGGTCGGGTGCTGGCGCTGGAACCGGGCAAGCTCGCACCGCGGGTCCTCGGGACGTTCGCGGACCGCTCCCTTGCGCGGCAGGTGCGCACCACCGTCGATCGTCTCGGCTTCGTCGGGCCGACGCTCTGGATCAACGACGTGCACTTCGCCCGCCTGCTCACGACGGGGTGGCCGGCGGTGTACGACATCACCGACGACTGGCTGCTGGCGTCGGGGCCGGGTCGGGCCCGTCGGCGACTCGCCGCCGCCGAACGCAGGCTGCTGCGCCACGCCGACGCGGTGGTGGTCTGCTCGCCCGCGCTGGCGAGCTCCCGACGACCACAGCGTGACGACCTCGTGCTGATCCCGAACGCAGTCGACCACGAGCACTTCGTCCGACCTCGGGCCCGTCCCGACGACCTGCCGCCGGGGCCGGTCGCCGTCTACGTCGGCACACTCCACGAGGACCGCGTGGATGTCGAGCTCGTCGCCACCATCGCTGACACACTTCCTCCGGTGCAGATCGTGCTCGTGGGTCCGAGCTCACTCTCGTCCGCGTCGGGGGCGCGACTCGACGCGTGCACGAACGTCCACCGCCTCGGTGCCCGCCCCTACGACGACGTGCCCGCGTACCTCCAACACGCCGACGTGGTGATCGTCCCCCACGTGGTCACGCCGTTCACGGAGAGCCTCGACCCGATCAAGGTCTACGAGTGCCTCGCCGCGGGACGGCCGACCGTCGCGACACCGGTGGCCGGGTTCCGCGACGCGGGCGCGCCGGTCGTGCTCGCGACGGGACCGCGCGACTTCGCGGCCGCAGTCACCGCCGCGCTCACTGCCGCGCCGGACGGATCCTCGGCTGCGGCCGGCGCGTCCGTCCCCTCGTGGCACGAAAGGGGGCAGCAGTTCGGTGCGGTGGTCCAGGCGACGCGAGCGCCGGCGTCATGACGCTCGGCATGGCGGGAGTCCGCCGCTCCCGCCACGACGACGTCGTCGTGCTGTCGAGCCACTCGGCCAAGCTGGCCGGCGGCGAGATCGCGATGGCCCGGGTCGCGGCGGCGATGACGCGCTACCGACCCCACGTGCTGTTGGGCGAGGAGGGACCGGTCGCCGACCTCCTGCGGCGCGACGGCGTGACGGTCGAGATCATGCCGATGGACGACGAGATCCGCGCAGTCGGGCGCGACGAATGGGTCGACCTGCGTTCCCTGAAGCACACGCGACGGGCGCTGTCCTACGTGCACGCTCGCTGTGATCGCCTCTCCGAGATACGGCCGCTCCTGGTCCACACCAACAGCCTCAAGTCGGGGTTCCTCACCGGCAGCGCGGCGCGGCTCGCGGGCATCCCGGTGGTCTGGCACTTGCGCGACCACCTCTCGCAGTCGTACATGTCGCGCGGTGCGCTGGTCGGATCGTCGGCCCTCATCCGCGCGACGTCATCGATCGCGATCGCCAACTCACAGAGCACGCGCGCGACGCTCCCGCGCGGCGTGCCGAGCGTGGTGATCCAGAGTCCGATCAGGGAGCTGCCTCCCCTGCGGCCCGAGCGGCACGACGACGCCGACGGTCTGACGTTCACCGTGCTCGGCCGGCTCGCGCCGTGGAAAGGCCAGGACCTCTTCCTGCGGGCGTTCGCCCGCGCGTTCCCCGACGGACCCCACCGCGCGCTGGTGGTGGGAGGGCCGCTGTTCGGTGAGTCGGACTACGCGGCATCGCTCGAACGTCTGACGCGCACCCTCGGGATCGAGGAACGCGTCACCATGACCGGGCACGTCGCGGAACCGCAGCAGCATCTCGACCACACCGACGTGCTCGTGCACACCTCGGTGATCCCCGAGCCCTTCGGCCTCGTGATCGTGGAGGGCATGGCGACCGGCCTGCCGGTGGTGGCCGCCGACGAGGGCGGACCGCCGGAGACCATCACCGATGGCGTGGACGGCGTCCTGTACCGGATGGGTGACGAGGTCGCACTCGCCACCGCACTCCGCCGCCTGGCCGACGATCCCGACGAGCGGGCGCGCCTCGGCGCGCACGCGCGACGTACCGCGTACCAGTACCTCCCCGAGGCGATCGCGCGCCGGGTCGAGCACGTGTACGACTGCGTCGCCGCCGGCCGCGGCTCTCACCCCCGCCATGTCGTGGTGAACGGCCGTTTCAAGACCCGGCCGGTCAGCGGCGTGGAGCGCTTCGCCGGCAACGTGAGCACACGGCTCGAGACTCCGACCCGGGTGGTCGTCCCGCCCACCGCGCCGTTCGCACGGGGGCTGCTCGGCCATCTCTGGGAACAGACCGTGCTTCCCCTCCGCGTCCCACGACAGGCCCTCCTGTGGAACCCCTGCAACTACGGCCCCTTGATCTCGCACCGTGCCGTGGTCACCGTGCACGACGTTGCACCGATGGACCATCCGGAGTGGTTCGGGGACGGGTACCGGATGTGGTTCTCGTACGTGGTGCCCCGGCTGTGCGCACACGCGCTGAAGGTGGCGACGGTGTCGTCGTTCACGCGCGGACGCGTGATGGAGCGCTTCGGGTTGGAGGGCGACGACATCGAGGTGGTGCCCAACGGGTGTGCGATCGAGCGTGCGCCGCGCCTGCTCGAAGATCCGGATGGGAGGCCGTACGTCCTCGCGGTCGGGGCCGTCGATCCACGCAAGAACCTTCCCGGTCTGCAGCGCGCGATGGAGCTCGTACGTGAGCGGTATCCCGACGTCGAGCTCAAGGTCACCGGTGCCCGGCCGGCCGGTGTGTTCGCGGCGTCGACCCACGAGTGGACCTCGTTGGACACCCTCACGGGCCACGTGACCGACGGCGAGCTCCGAGAGCTCTACCGCCACGCTCGGTGCCTCGTGTACCCGTCGTTCTACGAAGGCTTCGGCCTCCCGCCGCTGGAGGCGATGGCGCTCGGCACGCGCGCGGTCGTGTCGCGACTGCCCCCCATCGAGGAACTCTGCGGCGACGCCGCCGTCTACATCGATCCGTACGACGCCTACGACATCGCTCGCGGCATCGAGCAGGTGCTGGCGGAATCCGCCGACGAACGACGTCGAGCGGTCGCGGCCGGAGTCGAGCGTGCGGAGCACTACTCGTGGAGCGCAGCCGCTCGTGAATACGACCGTGTCTTCTCCGAGATCTGGGCCGTCGGCCACCGCGACTGACTCAGGGACTCGCGGTCGGTCCGGGCCCGAAGATGTACACGTCGATGTCGGCGGCGAGCCCGATCCCCGCGAGGACAGGTCCGGCCGAACGGGCGAGTCGGCGCTTCCAGCCCGGTCGCGGTGCGAAGCCGTCGGGCGGGTACTCCAGGCGACGTTCGAGCACCAGTCCCGCTCGAGGCAGCAGGCGTTGTTCGAAGTTCCACGAAGGCAGCGGGCTGATGCGACCCGGATCGTCGTCAGCGGCCCCGCGCAACTGACCGGTCGCGAGGAACCGCAACCTGGACACGAGGTTGTCGGCGCTCGGTGTCGTCACCACCACGCGACCGTGATCGTGCAGGAGGGCTCGCACGTTGCGGAGGAACCCGAGCGGGCTCTCGAGGTGCTCGATCACGTCGATCGCCACGATCAGCTCGAAGGGACCGTCGATCTCGTGGGCGAAGTCGCGCTCGTTCAGGTCGACACGCACGAACTCAGCATCTTCGGGAGACGACGAGGAGCGACCGTTATCGCTGCCGGCGCACACGAGGTCGGCACCGGCTCCGAGCAGCAGGTTGGTGAACGCGTCGGATCGCGCTCCGAGCTCGAGCACCCGACGGCGGTCGAGCGGGCCCAGGTCGATCAGCACCTTGTCCTCGAGGAAGTCGAGAAGTCCTGCGAGCGTCGCGGTCATGGCTGCACCGGGAAGAGGTCGTGGTCCCGCAATGCGGCGACGATGTGGTCGTCGTATCTCGGGAGGACGTGCACGGTGTCGTCGGCGCGCCAGCGGTCGAGGTTGCCCGCGGCGTCGGTGTACGCGGCGTGGAAGTCGACGAAGTCGAGCCCGAGCGCACTGCTGGCGGCTTCGAGCTCGCGGTTCAACAAGATGGTCCACTCCCGCCGCGCTTCGAGGGAACCACTCGTCGGGAAATCTGCATCGTGAAGGTGTCCCGACGGAGGCGTGATCGAGGCGAAGGCCCCACGAGCACCCGTCATCGCGGCGAGTGCCGCGGTGGCTTCGGCCGCTCGGCGCGCGAGCGCACGAGCCTGCTCCGTCGCGCCGCCGTATTCCTCGCAGTGCTGCGCGAAATGCGCGCGCACGTCGATCTCACCGAAGAAGCATGTGAACGTGTCGTCGCTCCGAATGAGCGCGCGGACGACGGCGCCCGCGACGCGGTCGGTGTGCGGCGCCAACGAAGGACCGGCCGCGCTCCGGGCGATCAGTCGGACGAGTTCCCCGGGGCGACCCGCACGGTGCATGGTGACCGGGCCGAGGTGGAGCACTCGCACGCCGGGCTCGAAGCGCATGACCGCGCTGTGGCTGTCACCGATGGTGAAGAGCCGCCGCGGACGGCGAGGGTCGAACAACTGCCCGAGCTCCATCCCCGACTTGATCTTGCCCGGCACACTCATCCGTCACTTCCCATGAACCTGCCCTCTCCGTGGTCAGCGTTGCTGTGGTTCGCCTGCGTCGAGCCGGGTCCGCACCCAGGTCTTCCCGCTCCTCGCCACCGCCCGCGGCGACGCGCGAACCGCGTGGGCGAGCGCCAGGGAACCGGTGGTCCAGTCGCGCGCGTGGAGCGAGGTGCGAGCTGCGTCGATCGCCTTGCACCCGTACGTGAAGCGGACCGCGCGCCGACCGGTCCGCACGGCGGCGAGCGCGGCGGCGTCACCGTTGCGTCGGGCACTGGCCTCGTGCTCGTCGTAGAGGTGCAACAGCGCCCACATGGCGTCCCAGTACGAGCTGCTGGCGCTGGCGGGATGCTGGCGATAGTCGACCTCGACCGAATCGACGAAGACGCCGCGAGCGGCGTACGCGAGACGGAGGAAGAGGTCGAGGTCTTCCTGCAGCGAGAGCATCGGGTTGTACAGACCCGCCGCGAGGAGCGCGTCGCGGCGCACGACCATCGAGCTCTGCAAGATGCCCAATCGCCCGCCCAGCATGTCCAGGTAGTCGACCCGCTCGCCGTAGCCGGGCCCGATGCGTTCGCCACCCTCGTCGATCAGGTCGAATGCGGTGTGGCAGAACGGCGTGCCGTCGGCCATCGCCGCGAGTTGCCGTTCCAGCTTGCGCGGGTGCCAGCGATCGTCGGCGTCGAGGAACGCCACGAGCGCGGCTCCGGTCTCGGCGATGCCGAGGTTCCGGGCATGCGAGACCCCGATCGCCGGGGTGCGGACGAGCCGTACGCGCGGGTCGACCTCGGCGACCCAGGCGAGATCCTCGGTCGACCCGTCGTCGACGACGACGAGGTCCCAGTCGTCATGCGTCTGAGCAACGACCGAGTCGACCGCGTGATGGAGGAACCGGCCAGGGTCGCGGGCAGGGATGACGACCGACACCGACGAGGGTCGGGTCACGCGGGACACCATCGCTGCACGACTGTCGCTCGTGCTCGTCGACGTGCGCTGCCCAACACCTGTGCGATGTTACGAGAGCGGGCGGCGAGGATCGGCAAGCACGCACTCTCGCTTGCGCGGGACCACGACCACCACCCCCGACCATGACGGAGGACGCGTTGCGACGACGTCGTCCACCGACTCGTCGATCCTGACCGGGTCGCGCGACGAGTCGAGCGCCGCCCCGATCAACCACACGTCCCAGTTCTCGGGATCGCCGGGACGGACTGCACCTCGTAGGGTCGTCCATGCGTCGCGCAGACCGCCGGACGACACCCCGATCAGGAGTGCGGTGTCAGCGGAGGTGGCGAGCAACGCGTGCGTCGCCGCGCGAACGTCGGCGAGGGAGCGGTCCTGAACTCTCACGAGACGCGCGCCGTCGGCGAGCAGGCCGTCGCCATGTTCCCCGTCCGACACGCCGACACGATCCGCGACACGGTGCCGGATCACATTGCTTCCGAGGAGGGCACGCGTGCGCGCCTCCGGCTCGCGGGCGATCACCCGGCCGTCAGGTCCGGTCCGGAGCGCAGCCGCGACCGCAAACGCGCCGACCCCGGCATGGAGATCGACCACGACGTCGCCCGGTGCGGCGAGCTGCTCCAGCAACGCGACGGTCGTCGTCTCCACGCTGCCCTCCGTGAACCACTCTTCGACGCCCCCGGGCCCGATCAGCGCCTCGAACGCGAGCCCGTCGATCAGTGGCACGCCGATCGGGACGACGAACTCGTCGGTGTCGGGCGCCCTCATCGACGCCCGTCCGAACTCCCAATTGGCGTCGTACCGGAACCACTGCTCGAGCAGGCTGGCCACGAAGTCCGCCGGGTTCCGGGAGCGGCGGTGCCGGATCGCCCCACCGGCGACCCGAGCGAGGTGCCGAACCCTCTCGAGCGTGCGCGGACGGTACAGCGGCCGTCCTTCCTTCGCCGCGAGGAACGCGAAGCCCCGCGCGTAGCGACGGCGCTGCTGCATGAGCGCCCGGAACGCTCGTCGCGGCCTGTAGACGTACCGCGCCTCCGGGGCGATCCCGACGCGAGCGCCACGTCGGTACAGGCGCCGGGCGAGCTCCACCTCCTCGAACCCGGTGCCGGGAAACCCCTCGTCGAACCCGCCGACGCTGCGGAACACGTCGCGGCGGACGCCGAGCGAAGCACCGATCGGGAACCAGGTCCCCGGCGGCATGTGCGCGAGTCGCGGACCGTCGATGGCGGCGTAATAGCGGTCGTAGGCCCACTGCGGGAGCCCATCGCGGTCGACCGATGTTGCACCACCGACGAAGTCCACGCGGCCGTCGTCGAGCGCGCCGGCGAGCTCCGCGATCCACCGAGCGCCCACGACGTCGTCGGCGTCGCAGAAGAGCACGTACGGAGCGACACTCATCTCTGCGCCGACGTTCCTCGCATAACTGGCCGAGAGCAGTCGGTCGGCGTCGACGACTCGGAGAGGCATCGACGCCAGGTACGTCTCCGCCACGGCGCGTGTGGCGGAGGTGCAGCGGTTCAGCACGAGGATGACTTCATAGGGCGGCGGATCGATCTGCGTCGCCAGCGCGTGGAGCTGTCGACCGAGCGTTGCATCGGCGTCGTGGGCGGGCACGACAACGCTGACGTGCGGGGCATTGCTCAGAGCCGTACCTCGTCGTCGGGGAAGTCATCGACCGACGCGGTGCCGTCGAGGACGGCTTCGGCCCAGTTGCCCCACACCCGGTGGAACTCGACCGCAACCGCGCGTGGCCAGCCGTCGAACTCCTCCCGATCGGGTTCGGCTTGCACCCGTGCGGCGAGGTACGTGCTCGAGAACACGTCGTCGTAGACCTCGCCGAGATAGTGGTCGTCGTGGCCGCCGAGCGCTGCTGGCAGCGCGGGACCGAACGACCGGGACTTCGGGATGAGCGCTTCACTCCGCACACCACCGAGGAGGTTCGTGAGCGCACCGCCGACGTCCCAGTAGGGGAACAGCTCCTGCAGCGAGATCGCCCCCCACTTCCAGTGCTCGGTGCGAAAGGCGACGCAGAGGGGGTGGTAGTAGGCGTTGCCCGTGTCGGCCGCGGCCACGCCGTACTGCTGGAGCCGTGACTCGATCTGCTCGCGGAACCGGGGCGAGAGGATGACCGTGTCAGGGTCGCACAGCAGCGTGTACTCGGTCTCGACGTAGCGCATGCCCAGATCGAGCCCCACACCGTGTCGCAGGTTGACGCCCGTGGTGATGTACCGAGCGCCCTGGGCTCGGAAGCGGCTGCGACCGCCGTTCTGCGGGGAGTTGTCGACCACCACGACGGGCAGGTCGGCGTCGAAGAAGGCGCGGAACGAGCGGAGCAGCCGTTCGACGAGCGTCTCGGTGTTCCAGTTCACCGTGAGCAGCGTGATGCGACCGTCACCGGGGTCGAACGGTCCGCGCCAGCGCACGTGCGACGAGATGATCTCGTCGATGAGAAACGACACCGAGCGTCGCAGCGTGGCGTTGTCCTTGAAGGGCACGCAGCAACTCCTTCGATGCGAGCGGGCCGATGCTACCGGCGTCGTACCGACGCGTAGACCTGTTCGTAGGCAGTGACGATCTCGCTCCAGTCGTACTGCGCGGCCCGTGCCCGACCGATCTTCTCGAGCTCGGCGCGAGAGTCGGCGTCGGTCAGCAGCGCCGCGAGCGCCTCGCCGAGGCCGTCGGGCTCGACGATCCGTCCGAATGCGCCGTCACCCAGGACCTCTCTCGCCCCGGGGTTCGGCGTCGCCACGACCGGGCACCCGGCGGCGAGCGCCTCGATGTAGGGCACGCCGAAGCCCTCGTAGCTGCTGGGCAGGCAGAACACCCAGGCCCGTCGGTAGCGATCGACGAGCTCGTCGTCGCTGAGCCGCCCGAGGACGTCGATGCCGGGCGCCGGCGGTGCGTCGCTGCACACCATCCACAGCCTCGCATCCGGGATCGCCGGGAGCACCCGCTCGGTGAACGCCTCCGCCAGGAGTCTCCCGCGCTTCCGGTTCTCGTAGGTGCCGACGAACAGGATCGTCGGGCTCGCCTCCCGATCGCCGACCGCGGCGCCGAAGCGGGCGACGTCGACGCCGCACGGGATCACGTCGCGGATCCACGGGTAGACCCGGGTCGTCGCGGCCGAGACCGCGACGGTCCGGTCGGCGGCGACGCTCGCCACCACCTCACCCGCACCCAGCAGCGCCATGCGCGCCTTCTCCTTCGCGCCGGGGATCCGGCGCGCCTCCGCGAAGCACGAGCCGTGCATGGTGCGCACGTGGGGCGGACGGCGGTGGCCGACGAGGAAGGTGTCGTCGCCGTGGGCGTGGAGGATGTCGAAGGTCGACAGGTCGACGTCGCGCAGGCGCCAGCCGAAACGGAACGTTCGCAACGATCTTCCCGGGTCGACGTGTTCGACGACGTACCGAGCGCCGTCACCCGCGACGTCGGGGCTGAACACGGTGACGTCGTGTCCGCGGTCGATGAGGGCGTTGGCGAAGTGGTGCACCTGGTGTCCCACCCCGATCTTGCTAGAGCCCGGCAGGTAGAGCGACGTGATCGCGATCCGCAACGAGCTCATCGAGAGGTCCTCGCGGCACGCGCCGCGGCGTACACCTCGCGGTACTGCTCCTCCACCGCGGGCCACCCGCGCCCCGCGACATCGGCGCGGCCTGCTGCCGCGAGGCGGGCACAGAGCTCTGGATCGTCGTGGAGCCGGCGGAGGGCGCGGACGAGCGCGTCGGTGTCGGCGGGCCCGACCAGGAGCCCGGTCACCTCGTCGTCGACGATCTCGGGCACGCCACCGACGCGCGTCGCCACGACCGGAGTCCCCGCCGCCATCGCCTCGAGGTTCACGATGCCGAACGGTTCCTGCCGCGACGGCAGCACGAACACCGCCGCTCCGGTGAACAGGGCAACGGTCTCCGCCCGGTCGGTACGACCGGCGAAGCGGACCCGGTTGCCCACGCCCGCGCGGGCGGCGAGCGACTCGAGTGCGGCTCGCTCGGGCCCGTCGCCGGCGATCACGAGGTCCCACTCGAACGCCGCGTCCCGCGCCAGCGATGCGAACGCGTCGAGCAGCACGTCGAAGCCCTTCTGCCGCACGAGCCGGCCGACCGCGAGCACGAACCCGCGCGGACCGGGCTCGCGCGGCGCGGGAACTCCCGCGAACTCGGTCAGGTCGACCCCGTTGTGCACGACCCGACCGCGATCGCCCAGCGACCGACCGCTCCAGTCCTCGGCCTCTCGGAGCGTCGCCTGCGAGCACGCGGTGACCACGTCGGCGTCGGCGAGGAGCATCCGCAGCGTGTGGCGGAGCAGCGGCGACCGCTCGTAGATGTCGTCGGCGTCCATCGTGAGCTCGCCGTGCAGCGTGACGACCACCGGGAGCCGCGCCATGCGCGCGGCCCGGTACGCGAACCAGGAGCCCGAGCTCACACACTGCACGTGCACCGCGTCGGCCCGATCGGCGCGCAGCTGCCGGACCACATCGGCGAGCACCATCGGGTTGCCGGCCATCGCGGGCACGACCCGGCGCACCGACCCCTCGGGCACGCGGTAGCTGTGGCGACGGATGTCGATCCCTTCCCACATCTCGCGCGCGGGGAGATCGCGGGGCCAGCGCATCGTGTGCACCACGGGCTGCGCGCCGGCGGCGGTCTGCGCCCGCGTGAGCTGTCGCACCATCTCCTCGACTCCGCCCACGTGCGGGTGGAACGAGCTCGCGAACACGGCCGGTCGAGCCGGCAGCCACCCTTCGCTCACATGCGTGCCTTCGCCGACCTGACGAGATGCCGCGCCTTGCCGACGGTGTCGACCGCGACCAGGCGCGCATAGGCCCGACCGCGAACGCCGTGCGGTGGGAACCCAACCGCCGCGCCGTGGGCGGCGAGGCCCGCAAACAGTTCCGCGACCCGGTCGAACAGGACCGGCAGCCGCAGCCATTCGTCGAACGCGGCGCGAGCTCGCACACCCATCTCGGTCGCGGCCGGTTCCAGCTCCTCCAACCGGCGGAGCAGCGCGTCGAACGGTCCGCGCTCGGGCCAGCGGACCGAGATCGAATCCCAGTCGGGCCCGAGCGGTGGCACCCAGTCGTCGGAGACGATCACCGGCACCCGACCGGCAGCAAGCGCCTCGAACAACCGAATGGACGACGTGCCGTGACCACGAGGGCACAGCACGAACTTCGACCGGAACAACACTTCCGCAAAGTGCGCGCGCCGCGCATCGAAGTCGTCGGAGCGCCAGTCGTGGAAGAGGAACCCCTCGACCGACTCGAAGTGCCCGCGAGGGTGCGACAGCGCGACGAGCTCCCGCCGCAGCGGGTGGGTCGGCGACCCCACGAAGCTCACGAGCAGATCCGGCTCGATCTCGGGTGCTTCGGTGAGTCCGAGCATCACGTGAGGCTCGGAGGTCGGGACGTAGCTCCACGCCGACTGGAAGCGCGGTTCGAACCACGGCTCCGGCATGCTCACGTACACGCCGGGGAACGCGCACCACGGTCGGTCGCGCTGGTCGTACACGTAGACCTTCTCGTGGTGCTCGCGAGCGATCGCAGACGTACGGATCGTGTCGAGCTTCCAGTCGGATCCCAACTGGTGACAGTCGGTGAAGAGCACGATGTCGGCGGCATCGGGATCGTCGACCAGGTGGTGACGGCCGCGCTCGTCGAGCGACGCCAGCCACCGCCAACCGACGTTGGCCGAGAACAGCTCGGGGACGCCCGCACTCGCCAGGTGGATGGCGCTCATCGGGACGAGTGCTACCGAACCGACCGGAGTCCGGCGGTCAAGAACCCAATCCGGCGAGCAATCTCGGTGCGAGGTCCACGTGTCGGTCGTACTGGTGCAGGACCGGAGGGACCGTACCGTCGCGGTTCAGCACCCGGCCGTCGGGAGCGACGTCGACCGTTCGCTGCTCACCCATGGTGAGCACGCGTCCGTAGCCGTTGGCCACGATCGCGGGCTCTCCGAGTCCCCCGTGGTAGAGCAACCAGTTGTGGATCGCCTGGTCGTGGGCACCCAGCGGCGGCAGGTGCTGGTCGACCTCCTCGCACATCGCGTCGAGGTACGCGAGCATCGCTTCGCGCGTTCCGCACGTGACGCCCGAACAGGACACGGTCTGTGATCCAAGCGTCTGGACTCCGGCGGATCCGTAGAGGTCGTCGATCCACCGGCGGTTGAACCCGTCGACCGCGAAGGTCGACTCGGGCTCCTCCAGGAACACCTCGAGCCCGGTCGGTGGGTCGACGAACGGGTCGCCCTGAAAGACCACGTCGCGCAAGTCGGAGATCAAGACGTGGGTGAACTCAGGACGCTCTCGGAGGTACCGGCGATAGCAGTCGTATCGGAGCGACTGCAGACCCTGGAGCCGGAGCTCGAGCCCGTTTGCCGCCTCGCCGCCCGGGCGGACGTGTCGCGCCCGGCAGTACCAACGGCAGGCGGTCGGGAAGTGCCGGCGCAGCCCACGGGTCCGCTTCGTCCACAACATGCCTCGGAGCGCGACACCCGGCACGACCTGCGGGTACCGCTCGTCGACAAGGACGATCTCGTCGACCAGCTCTTGCAACTGGGCCTGGTCACGTGGCTTGGTCCGGGCGACGATCACACACGTGTGACCGTCGAAACCGCTCGACCGGAGCGACGCGTAGAACGGGACGAAGTGGTCGGCTGACAAGGTCGTGACGCAACCCATCACGACTGCGTTGGCAGAGGACATCAGGAGCGGCTGGTCCCGTCGTCGAAATGCTTCGAACCGCGCTCGCTGGGGCCCGCGAGCGTGGACCTCATCCTAGGCGCCGTGCTCCGCAGCGACGCGCGAGCCGAACGGTTCACGAGTCGTCGGCGCGACGCGCCAAGATGAGCGAATGGCAGGGCAGGATCCAACGGGAACGACCGAAGCGATGCCGTCCGCGCCGGCGGTCGGCGTGGTGATTCCAGCGCACAACGCAGGCCGGTTCATCGACGCGACGCTCCAGAGCATCGTCGAGCAGACCTTCACGCAGTGGCAGTGCGTCGTCATCGACGACGGCTCAGACGATGACACGCTCGCTCGAGCGACAGCATTCGCCGGTCGCGATCCGCGGTTCCGCGTGGAACACCAGGCCAAGTCCGGTCCGTGTGTCGCACGCAACCGCGGTTTCGACCTGCTCCATCCGGGCACTCGGTACGTTTCGTTCATGGATGCCGACGACGTTTGGCATCCGGATGCCCTCGAGACCCTCTATCACGCGGCAGTCAACGTGCCTGATGTCATCGGAGCCCACGGGCTCGCTGACTTCATCGACGACCGCGGCGCGCGCATGGACCCCGGCGTGTTCGCGCGGTTCGGCCGCAGCCGCCTCGGCTGCCGCGGCGGCTGGCCGAGACCGTGGCCTGCGAGCCGACCCACGACGTTCGAGAACATCGTGGTGCAGAGCATCCTGTTCCCACCCGGATTGATCCTCGCCGAAGCACCGGCCTACCGGGCGGTCGGGCTGTTCGATCCGAACCACGTCGATGCCGACGATTGGGAGGTGCTGCTCCGACTCCTGCGCACCGGTGATCTCGCCTTCGTCGACGAGGTGATCCTCGACTACCGCCGACACGACGCCAACTTCGGGGCAGGATCCACCCGCGCTTCCGGTGTCACCAATGCCTTTCGGGCCACGTTCGACTCCCCGTCGAACACGCCCGGCCAGCAGCGCATCCTCCGCGACGCGTGGAGAGCCCGCCAGGTCATCGACACCCGGGCGCGCTGGCAACAGGTCCGGCATCACCACCGTCTCGATGCTGCGCTCCGCTTCCCGTTGCTGTTGGCTCGATACCTGAAAGGGCGTCCACCGGCACCAGGAAGGCACGTCTGAGCGTTTGCGCTCAGCACAAGGGCCGGCCGTTCCTCACCGATGACCTCGCCATTGGTGCATCGCTTGGTAGAGCCGACCGGCCTGCACCGAGCAGAACCCGAGCGCAAAGTCCCGATCGGGCGACACCGTGACCATTCGGCGAGAGAGACCGATAACCGATCTGAGCAGTTGGACGAGATCGCGCGCGACGCTCCTCGCGGGAAGGAACTCGGGATAGCGCTCGCGGAATACCTGCTCCCCGCGGCCAACGCCCCAGAGCTGACGCACCAAACTGCGCCGATCGTCCCGCAGCCGGTACTGGACCACGGCATCGGGAGCTTCCCCGGCGCGGTACCCGTGCACTTGTGCCCGGTAGCAGAACTCGGCCTCGTCCCAACCACCGACGTTGAACTGTTCGTCGAAGCCGCCGATGGACGTCCAGACCTCGGTGCGACACGCGAGGTTCGCACCGATTGGGAAGACGAAGCCGTTGATCCGGTTAGGCGCCCCGATCGGGCGAGCGCGCAACGACCAGGCCGAGTTCAGCCGCGTGAGGTCGAGCGGACCACCGGCGATCGCGTACTCGTCGAGTGCTGTGACCATCGCGCGCACCCAGCCGTTGACCACGAGATCGTCCGCATCGCAGAAGAGCAGGCGGGCGCTCGTGGCCGCAGCTGCACCCGCGTTGCGCGCGACGTTGATGCCTCGCCCTCCGGAAGCGTCGGCAACACGCAGGGGGACTGGGAACCCGGCCGCTCGCCGGAGCACGAGGTCGGCAGTCCCATCGGTCGAGCCGTTGTCGGCGACGACCACTTCCCATGTGCCGTCATAGTCCTGCGCGGCCAACGCGTCGAGCTGTTGCCCGAGGTATCCGACGACGTTACGAGCGGGGATCACGACGGTGGCGTCCGTCGACACTCCGACACAGTGCGGTGTGCTCACACCCCTGTCCTGCGCAGCATGCAAGAGCTGAAACCGCCGTGCCCGATCGGTGAATCCTTAGCGCCCACGCTACAACCGGGCCGCGTGGCGACCCCGCGTAACGTGGAGCGATGACGAGCGGGCCGCACCTCAGCATCTGCATCCCGTCGTACAACCTCGAGCAATGGACAGCGGACGCGGTCGAGAGTGCGCTCGGGATCGGCGGTCCCGACGACGTCGAGGTCGTCGTCGTCGACGACGGATCCACTGACTCGACCGTCACCACCTTGCGCGGGTTCGAAGGCGCGCCGAACTTCAGGTTGATCCAGTCTCCACAGAACGTGGGCATGGTCGCGAACTTCAACCGCGTCGTCCGGGCGAGCGCAGGTCGATGGGTGACGGTCCTCGGCGCCGACGACGAACTGCTCCCCGACTACTTCAAACACTTGCAACCGCACCTCGATCGCGACGACATCGCGGCCGTCAGCCAGGTCGCGTGGATGCAGTGGAACTCGCACGAGACCGCGTTCGGGCCGATCGAGACCCGCACGTACGACGACGTCGAGCTGGCCGAGATGCTCGGCGGCGCGGTCTGTATCAGTACCACTGCGTTCCGACGTGACCTCTTCGAGGCAGTGGGGGGTTTCGCCGACGACGTGGGGACGGTGTTCGACTTCGACCTGTTCGTGCGCATGTGCCGGTCCAGCGCGCTGCCCGTCCTCGCGCTGGGCGAGTCCGGTGGCCGCTACTACCCGCTCCGAGGGTCGACCTGGACCACCCAGCTGAACTCGGGTGAGGGCTCCGAGCTCCTGCTTCGCTGGCTACGGCTCCGGGCCCCCGAGCTAGGCCCCGTGACGACACGTCACTTGTCACAAGCCCTCTCATTGCGGGCGCGCGCGGCTGGACGTCAGAGCTTGGCTGACGGCCACAGTGAGGCCGCGCGACGCAGCTTCGCGGTCGCGATCTCCTCCAGCGAGGGGCGAGAACTGTTGAAGAACCGGATCGGATTCGCCGGTGCGCACCTGCCGGCCGCCGTTGCTCAACGCGCGCAGCGCGCTTACAGATCCGCCCGTGCGTCTCGCTCCGGCTCGCCGAGCAGCCACGGGTGGTCGTCGCTCACGAAGTACGACGTCGACCGATCCGAGATGCTCGCCTACGTCCCGCACGGGGTCGATTCAGTCCTTGAGGTCGGATGTGCATCTGGACGCTTCGGTGCCGCGTTGCGCGCACGGGATCCCGGCATGGAGTTGGTCGGTGTCGAACCGGATCCCGAGGCGAGGATGCACGCCGCTCAGGAGTTCGACCGCGTCGTAGGTGGCATGTTTCCGGACAACGCGTCCGAGGTCGAGCGTTCGGGAGGGTTCGGCGTCGTGGTCTTCAACGATGTGCTCGAGCACATGTCCGATCCCGAAGCGGCGCTCGACGCCGCACGCCGGCTCCTCACAGAGGGCGGGGTCGTGGTGGCGTCGATCCCGAACGTGCGACACATCAGCGTGACTCGCCCGCTGGTCCTGAGTGGCGAGTGGCGCTACGAAGACGTGGGGATTCTCGACGCGACTCACCTGCGTTTCTTCACCGAGAAGTCGATTCGCCGCTTCTTCGCTGACGCGGGATGGACGATCGACGCCTGCGACCCGATCAACCGCTGCTATCGCGTCAACGATCCCTACACGCCTCGTTGGATTCGGGCCCTGGGCCGGGCCACGGGCGGGCGCAGCGATCCATTCTTCGTGCTGCAATACGCGGTTGTCGCAAAGCCGAACCCCGCTCGCGAACCGAACGGGCACAGCGCCTATTGACGCGAGTACGCGCTCTCGCCCTGGACGACTTCGAGGCGCGGGAACCGGATCTGCCCCCACGAGTCGCTCCAAGTGGTGAGGCGACCGTCGGCGGAGACCTCGGGCAACACCTCGAAGTGGACGGTGTCGAGGACGACGTCCAGGTCGACGAGACCTGATCGCGCGTCGCCGAAGCCCAACCCGAGCGCGAGGTAGTAGCGCCCAGGTGCGAGCCCGTGGTGCGGCAGCGAGACGTGGAGATCGACCTCGTGCCCGCGGCTCAACGAGAGGTCGGCTCCGCCAATGGACGTACCGACGGGCGTTCCGGCCACGGTGTACACCGTCTGGCTCAAGCGGACGGAGTTGAGATCCTCGTCCGATCGCACGGTGACGACGTACTCGAGTTCGGAATCTGCGCCAACTACGCCTTGGTCATGTGCGAGACATACTCTCGTGATCTTCGCCCGACGCCCGAGATTCCCGTCGAAGCGAGGAACGCTCGCCACGTTTGCCTCCACGAGGAGGCCCGTGGAGACATCTGTGTAGTAGCCGATCACGTCACCGACCGGGCCCTCCTTCACCAGCTTGCCCTTGTCGAGCAGGATCGCCCGCGACGCGAACTGACGGACCGTCACCATGTTGTGGGAGACGAGCATCACCGCACGACCGCTGCGCGCGAGCTCGGAGACCT
>DASXXX010000357.1:0-7565 GCA_036502765.1 Acidimicrobiia bacterium
GTTGCCCGGGAAGTCGGGCACCGGGTCGGGACCGGCATCGATGGCCGGGCTGCCGGTCAGCAGCTCGTGGGTCTCGGTGGCACCGCCGTTGTTCTGGAGCGGTCCGAGGAGCGGGTCGACCCCGGTGAGGTTGCCCCCGGCATCGGTCTGCACGATGCCCGCGGCGATGGTGCCGAGCAGGCTGTGCGAGAAGGTCACGTCGGCCTCCTCACCCACGTCGTTGCCCGAGTTGCCCCAGACGATCGACCCGGTGATGTCGGCCGACGCGACTGCCGCCGCGGTCACCTGGCCCGGGTCCGCACTCCGGTGAGCCTTCGGGCCACTCGCAGTGCCGTCGGAACCCTGGTGGCTGTCGGCCGTCGCCGCGTCGGAGCGTGCGTGGTGACCACCGGTGCCTGCGCTCATGATCTCCGACGGGCCGGTCAGGTAGACGCCACCGGTGGTGTCGGCCGAGGTGTTCCCGGTGATCGTGGACATCTCGAGGCTCACGGTGTCGAGGGCGTAGAAGTAGAGGCCGCCACCCTGGCCCGACGCGGTGTTGCCGGAGATCGTGGAGTTGGCGAAGGTCGTGGGCCCGGCGACGCCCCACTCGATCCATCCGCCGCCGCCACCGTCATCCGCGGTGTTGCCGGAGATCGTGGAGTCGGTGACGGTCACCGTCTGCTCGTTGCGCCCACCCCAGATCTGCGCGCCACCGCCACCGTCGGCGGCGGTGTTGTTCGCGATCGTGGTGTTGGCGACGTTGACGAACGAGTACGTGTAGCCCAGGTAGAGCCCGCCGCCCCACGCAGCTGATTGGTTCCCCGAGATCGTCGAGTTCGAGATGTCGATGCCCTCGTACAGGAACGCGCCGTAGACGCCACCACCACCGTCGCCGGAGGTGTTGCCGGTGATCGCGGTGCCGGAGATCGAAACCAGGCCGTCGACCTCGTAGAGGAGGGCGCCGCCACCGAGTTCGGTGGCGTCGTTGCCGGAGATGCTGGAGCCAGTGATCGAGAACGCGCCGCTGCTGTAGAGGTCGAGGCCGCCACCCCTGCCGTCGACGGCGTGGTTGCCACTGATCGCCGTGCTCGTGATCGACGTCGAGCCGCTGTCCTCGACGATGATCCCACCGCCGTAGCCAGCCGTGTTGCCCGAGAACGTCGAGCCGCTGATGGTGGAGTTCCCCTTGTTCTCGATGGCGAGGCCGCCGCCACCACCACCACCGCCGGCGGTGTTGCCCGAGAACGTCGAGCCGCTGATGCTCACCGGCTCGGCGTCGCCGGTGGCGAGGATCGCGCCGCCCCAGTCGTCGGCGGTGTTGTTCGAGAAGGTGGAGTTGGAGACGGCGAGCGCACCATCCATCTGGATGGCGCCGCCGTCGTCGGTGGAGGCGTTGTGGTCGAAGACCACCGAGTCGAGCGTGAGCGCACCCCCAGTGTCGATCGCGCCGCCGTCGTTGCCGAGCGCGTGCGTGATCGTGAGGCCGGAGATGGTCACCGCCGCCGAACCCGTGACGTCGAAGATGCGGGAGTTGTCGTTGCCCGAGATGGTGAGCGCGGTGGCGCCGGGACCCGAGAAGGTGAGGTCCTTGTTGAACGCGATCTCACCCGTGGTGAGCGTGATGGTGCCGGTGACGTCGAACGCGATCGTGTCACCCGAGCTCGCCGCGGTGACCTGGTCGCGCAGTGAGCCCACACCCAAGTCGGCGGTGGAGGTGACGTGCAGCGTGGTGGCGGCACCCGCGGCGTCCATGCCGGGACCGATCCATCCGGCACTCATCGCGAGTGCGGCGCTGCCCGCGGTGAGGACGGCGCCGGCGGCACGCGCCTTCTTGCCGCTCTTGGCCGCAAGGCGGCGCTCGGCGCGGTTGCGCGGCGGAACTTCGTGACTGCTCATCGCTGGGCTCTCCCTGTCCATGATGAAGGAAGCGTGTTTACCACAGAATCGGCCGAACTCGGAGGGATCCTGAGGCCCGGCTCCCCGCCCGCCCGGTAGCGTCCCTGCCGCCATGCGCCTGCCCCAGCCCTTCGTCCGCCTGCCCCTCACCGTCGACGCCGCCGAGCTCGCCCGCGAGGTCGCCACGATCCCGGAATCGGCCTGGCGCAGCCACCCCGAGGCCGCGCCCGGCAACACCGCGGTGGTGCTGATCGGGGTGGACGGCGACCCCGACGGTGACAGCACCGTCGGGCCGATGGCGCCGACGCGCCACCTCGACGCCCTGCCGTCGGTCCGCCGGCTCCTCGCTGCCCTCGGCACGACCGTCGGGCGCACCCGGCTCATGCGGATCGCCACCGAGACCGAGCTCGGCCTCCACGTGGACACCAACTACTACTGGTGGCACCACCTCCGGATCCACGTGCCGGTCCAGACCACTCCCGACGTCGTGTTCCAGGCCGGTGCCGACTCGGTCCACATGGCTGCGGGCGAGGTGTGGGTGTTCGACACCTGGCAGCGCCATCGGGTCGACAACCCGGCGTCGTCACCGCGGATCCACCTCGTGATCGACTCCGTCGGCAGCGCCGCGTTGTGGGACCTCATCGACCGCCCCGACCGCGAATCCCGCGACTTGGTGCCCATCCACGACACCGACTCACCAGGAACGGGGCACGAGTTCCCGATCGAGCAGTGGAACTGGCCGGTGGTGATGGCACCGGCGGAGGTCGACGCGACCGTGGAGTCACTGCTCGGCGACCTGCGCGCGGACGGCGCAGCCGCCGCGCGCGCCGAAGGACTGCTCGGCCCGTTCCTTCACGACTGGCACGACCTCACCGCGCGCTTCGGGCCGGGACCGGCAGGGTGGCCGGCTCGCCGCGTGCTGCTCGACGCGACGCGCCAGCGTGTGCACGCGGCGCTCGCCGGGTACCAGCTCGTCAACGGGGTCGCGCTGACGCACGCGCTCGACCAACTGGTGTTCAGCCCCGCGCTCAACCCCAGCCTTGCCGGAGAGGCGCCCGCGCCCGTCGCCACTCCCAGCGTGCCCGCCGAGCCCGCTCGTGCGTCGCGCCCATCGCTGCTCGACGGGCCGCCACGCATCGTCGACCCGGTGTTCATCGTGTGCCCGCCCCGCTCGGGCTCGAGCCTGCTGTTCGAGACGTTGCAACGCTCTCCCAGCCTCGCCACCATCGGCGGCGAGAGCCACGAGCTGATCGAAGGCATCGCCGCGCTCTCGCCGGCGGCGCACGACTGGGACTCCAACCGCCTCGAGGCCGCCGACGCCACCGACGGCGTGGTGGCGCACCTCAAGGAGCGCTTCGCGGCGCGCATGCGCAGCCGCGACGGCCAGCCGTCTCGCGGTCCGACCCGTCTGCTCGAGAAGACGCCCAAGAACGCGCTGCGCATCCCGTTCCTCGCCCAGGCATTTCCCGACGCGCGGTTCGTGTTCCTCTACCGCGACCCGCGCGAGACGGTGTCGAGCATGCTCGACGCGTGGCGGTCGGAGAAGTTCGTCACCTACCGCGACCTTCCCGGTTGGGACGGGCCACCGTGGTCGCTGCTGCTCACGCCCGGTTGGCGCGACCTCGCCGACCGCCCGCTCGGCGACATCGTGTCGCGCCAGTGGGCCGACACCGTCGACACGCTGCTCCACGACCTCACCGCGCTCGACGGCGACCGATGGTGCGTGGCGTCGTACGATCAGCTCGTCGCCGATCCGTTCGCCGAGATCCAACGCCTGTGCGCGTTCCTCGACATCGACTGGGACGACGACCTCGCCGAGCCGCTGCCGCACTCACGCCACACCCTCGACTCTCCCCACCCCGACAAGTGGCGCCGCAACGCCGACGAGCTCGCACCCTTCATGGACGACGTCGTCGCGCCGGCGGCGACGCGCGCGCTCGACGTGTTCGCCAGCGCGCCCCGCACCGATCCCGTCCGCGTCGACGACTCCGCCGATCGCCGTCCGGCCCGCCAACGCCCACTCCCCCGACCCGACGTGGCTCCCGCCCCCGAGACCGCTCCCGCGCAACCAGCCGACCTGGCACAACCGGCGGAACCCTCCGAGCAGGAGCTGTTCGGTTCGCAGCACAGCGGTTCGTTCCGCGCGTTGCTTCAGGGCATCGGGGCATCGCTCGTCGTCACCACCTACCAGGCCGGACGCGTCGTGATGGTGCGCGATGGCGGCGACAGCCTCAACTCGCACTTCCGCGCGCTCCCGACTCCGATGGGGGTCGCGTTCAACGGACGCGATCTCGCCATCGGCACGCGCTCCGAGATCATGGTGTTCCAGAACCAACCCGCGTTGAGCGCGCGCCTCGACCCTCCCGGCCGTCACGACGGTTGCTTCGTCGTCCGCCACCGCCACTCCACCGGCGACATCCGGGTGCACGACCTCGCGTGGGGCGACGAGGGACTCTGGGTCGTCAACACCCGCTTCTCGTGCCTCGCCACCCTGGACGGCGAGCACTCCTTCGTCCCGCGGTGGCGGCCTCCGTTCGTCAGTGCGCTCGCGGCCGAGGACCGCTGCCACCTCAACGGCCTCGCGGTCATCGATGGCGCGCCGAAGTACGTCACCGTGCTCGGCGCCACCGACGAGGCCGGCGGCTGGCGGGAGCGCAAGGCCGACGGCGGCGCGATCCTCGACGTGCCGTCGGGGGAGGTCGTGAGCGCGGGACTGTCGATGCCGCACTCACCCCGCTGGCACGACGGCCGGCTGTGGGTGCTCGAGTCGGGCCGGGGCAAGCTCGCGGTCGTCGATCCCGCGACCGGCGCGCGCGAAGACGTCGCCGAGGTGCCGGGCTTCGCGCGCGGCCTCACGTTCGCGGGCCGCTACGCGCTCATCGGCCTCTCGCGCGTGCGCGAGCACACCTTCGACGGACTGCCGCTCACGCGTGACCGCAGCGAACCGCTGCAGTGCGGCGTCTGGGTGGTCGACACCACGACCGGCGAGATCGCGGGCCACCTCGCGTTCACCGGCCTCGTGCAGGAGATCTTCGAAGTGGCGTTGCTGCCCGGGCTCCGGTACCCGGAGATGGTCGAACCGGGCGCGCCGCTCGGCGACACCGCGTTCGTCCTTCCCGACGAGGCCTTGCGCGACCTCGCGGCGCCCGCCTGAGCGGACGCCGCGAGCGTCGACGAACTGTGCCGACGCGGTGAGCCGCGTCAGCCGGTGAACTAGCCGGTGAACTTGGGCTGCACCACCGCGGCCGGCGCCGGCTCGGGGGTCGGCGTCGGGGTGGCCGCCTGGACCTCTACCGCGCCGATGTCGCAATTCCCGCCCGCGACCTCAGGTCGCGCGAAGTCGCGCTGGTCGCTGAGGACGGTCGTCTGCACGAGCGCGTCGCCGTCGCCGCAGTTGACGTGCGGAATCGCGTCGATGACCGGACTTCCGGTGAGTGGGAGCAGCGTCGGGGTCGGGCCCCCGTTGTTCGTCAGCGGGCCGAGATTCGGAGCGTTGGTCGGCGACACGCTGTCGGTCGACGCGTCGAACCCGCAAGTGTCGTCGTCGGAGAAGTTGTAGCCCGACGAGTCGGACGACTCGATGAAGCAGTTGTCGTTGCCGCCGCCCGGCTGGGCCACGATGTTCCCGAAGGCGTGGAAGGTGCCGTCGACCTCGATGTTGTCGGCACCGTCGACCGCGGCCGCGTGCGGGTGCCCGTCGGTCGATTCGATCTGGTCACAGTTCAGCGGGACGTCGACGCCCACCGAGTTCTGGGTCACCGTGGCGTACACGAGGGTGAGGTCACCTTCGGCCCAGATCCCACCCGCAGCGCCGACCGACGAGTTCCCGGTGAACGTCGAGTTGAGGACCGAAACCGTGTCGCCGTAGTTCGCGACGCCGCCGCCCTCGTCGGCGAAGTTGTTCGCGAACGTCGATCCGTCGATGGTCAGCTCCCCCGAGTAGTCCATCTCGATCCCGCCGCCGCCCTCGCAGGTGGCGTTCCCGGAGATGCTGGAGTCGACGACGGTGAGCCCGTTCTCCTCGGTCACCTGGATTCCGCCACCGCCGTTCCCGCTGAACGTGCCGAAGACCGCCTGGCCACCGGTGATGGTGACGTTGCTGATCGTCATGTGCCCGGTCTCACCCGTGATCTGGAGCACACGGGTCTCCGGGCAGGTCTGGGTGATGGTGAAGCCCTGGCCGTCGAGCGTTCCCTCACCGGCGAGGTCGCGCACGGCCTCGGAGCCGCCCGGGTCGCTCTTCTCGAAACAGGTGAGGTTGATGTCGGCACCGAGGACGACGTCGGCGTCGTTCGCCCACGCGTCGCGGAACTCGCTCTCGGTCGTGACCGGCGTGACTGCGCTGGCGCTGGTGGCCGACGACACGACGTACGCGGCGCCGCCGCCGGCGAGCCCGATCAATGCGACCAGGGGTGCGGCAGCGCGATGCCGCCAGCTCACGGACTTCATGGTGCTGCCCTCCAAGGCGTGGGGAAACCGGCGCGATGGTACATCGGCGACCCGCTGCCGCAAGTCGATGGTCGGCCGGTCAGCGTCGGGGGACGCGCACCACCGCTCGACTCACCGGCACGAGGTCGCGGCGATAGCTGCGGTGGACGTCGCGGACGGCGACCTCGTGGGCCTCCTGCGCGGCGTCGAGGGCGGCGTCGAGAGCCGAGATCCGTTGGCGCAGCTGGTCGAGCTGGCCCTCGAGGTCGAGGATCTTGCGGACCCCGGCCAGGCTCACGCCGTCGGTGGTGAGCTCCTGGATGCGGCGCAGCAGCGCGATGTCGCGGTCGGAGTAGCGCCGGCTCCGACCCTCGGTGCGGCGGGGCTCGATGAGGCCCTTGCGCTCGTAGATCCGCAGGGTCTGGGGGTGGACACCGGCGAGCTCGGCCGCCACCGAGATGACGTAGAGCGCGCGCTGGTCGGCCTGCTGGTCGTTGGCCACGGCCTACACCCCCAGATGTTCGCGCGGGTTGCCGGGGAGCGCGCTCGCGAGCTGCTCCACCGCCGCCTTGGCGTCGTCGTCGAGCTCCTGGGGGACGATCACGTCGAACGTCACGAGCAGTGCGCCGGGACCTGCTTCTCCCGACTTGGCCGAGGGCCGCGGGATGCCGCGACCGCGCACGCGCACCGTCTTGCCCGTCTGCGTGCCCGGCGGCACCTTCACCGTGACGGGCGCGTCGAGCGTCGGCACCTTCACCTGCGCGCCGAGCACGGCTTCGGGGAACGTGACCGGCACCTTCACCGTGAGGTCCCACTTGCCGCTGCGGGCGAAGATCGGGTGGGGCGCGACGTGCACGACGACGTAGAGGTCGCCGGGAGGCGCGCCGTTGAGCCCCGGCGTGCCGCGACCTTTCACCCGGATGCGCTGGCCGTCGTCGACGCCCGCGGGGATGCGCACCTTCACCGTGCGCGGCCGCACCTCGACCCCGCGACCCTTGCAGTTCTTGCACTTGTCCTTGACCACACTGCCGCGACCGCCACAAGTGGGGCACACCTCGGAGAACGAGAACGGTCCCTGGTCGACGGCCACCGACCCGGCGCCGTTGCACGTGGGGCAGCGCTCCGGGAACGTGCCCGGCTTGGCGCCGGTGCCGTTGCACACGTGACAGGGCGCCTCCGACGTGATGTTCACCGACGTGGTGATGCCGTGGACGGCGTCGAGGAAGTCGAGGTGGAGCTCCGTCTCGATGTCCTGACCG